>JAISVP010000011.1 GCA_031271475.1 Oscillospiraceae bacterium
GTAGACAGCTGATTTACGGAATACAACCCGTTAGGATTCGTAAACGTCGTATTGTTCACACCGATTTCCTTAGCTTTAGCATTCATTTTGCTAACAAAGTTTTCAATACTGCCGTCCCCGAACCGGTAAGCAAGCATATTTGCCGCCTCATGCGCCGACTGCAAAATCATCGCATGGAGCAAATCTTTAACCGTAAGCTTGTCACCGTCTTTAATTCCGCTGTTCCGCAGATCGCCCGGATAGTCATAATTGGTTACCGCAAAGATATTTTCATCCATAGTGAGCACTTCCGCGGTAATATCCGGACAGTTTTCAAGCACCACAATCGCCGTCATTATATGCACAAGATGTGCCGGCTGCAGCTGCTTGTCCGGGTTTTTCTCAACAATAACCGTACCTGTATCAACATTCACAAGTATTCCGGCATCCGATTTCAGTTCCGTTTCCAAATTAAACATTGCAGCACTTGCACTCAGCGACCCTAAACTTAGGGAAAGCAATACCGTAACAAGCACCGGGATTATCATTTTTTTCATAGCAACCACCGTATTACAACTGCGGAACGTCACAAAATGTTCCATTTTGTGATTGCAAGCTACGCTTGCAATGCCGCGAAGCGGCACGTTCCGTTCCCGCGCACCGCCGAAGTTTCGGGCTTCGCCCGAAACGGTGACGCTATGCGTCACCGGGCATAAAATGAAATTTTATGCCCTTCGGCGGCACAGTAAGCGACTGGGGGGTTAAGTGTCCGCCGTTCTTTCCTGTTTTACATTTTTTACATCTGCGCTGTTTACCGCATCTGTGTAGACGGCGGAATCCTTAGAGAGATTCTTGCTGCCAAGTTTATTGTTCACATAAGTTTTCGTAAGTCCGTAAATAACGGCAAACACAGGTGCGGACAGAACCAAACCGACAAAATTGAACAGCCCGCCGCCGATGAGAGTGGCGACAACTATCCAAAGCGGCGGAAGCCCGAGTCGTTCCCCAAGAATACGGGGAGCTAAAATATTTCCGTCAAGCTGCTGGACAATGACAATGAGTACTATAAAGAGTATGCCTTTGCCGAAATCCTCCACAAGGATTAGCAGAGCACACGGAATACCGCCTATGAAAGGCCCGAAAAAGGGAATCATATTCATAACAGCGACAATACAGCTGACTAAAACAGCAAAAGGCACCCGGCAGATTGTCAGCAGAATGAAGACAATAAAGCCGACAATTATCGAATCAAGCACACTGCCGGCGATATAACCGGAAAACATTTTGTTAGCGGTGCGCCCTGTTTCAAAGATTCTGTCACATTTCTCGTTAGGAAGCAGAGCATAGACAAATTTCTTTATCTGTCCTATAAAAATTTCTTTACTGAAAAGCAGGTAAACCGAAACAATAATCCCGATAAGGAAGTCCTTTACCCCGATTAAAAAAGAAAACGCGCCGCCGCCTAAATTGGAGAGGAATTTTTCAAACTGCGGCTGGAATGTAAGGACAAGAGACCTCAATGAGTTTGTAATACCGGAGAATTCATTGACAAAGAACTTATCTATGCCGGGGTTGTTAGTCATGAAAGTGTTAAAATATTTTTCAAGATTGGACATATACACGGAAAAGTTGCCTAATATTTTTTCAATACTGCGCACGATTTCGGGCACGGCGGCAGTCAGAAGCAGTGCGAACGCCCCCAAAAACACGAGCAATGCCGAAAAAATTGCCAGACCGCGCAAAAGCTTATCACCTAATTTTCCTTTTTTATCGGCTTTTTTGAACAGATTCTGGGCAAGTTTCATAAGCGGATTCAGAACATAAGCTATGGCGCCGCCCCAGATAACCGGTGAGAGTACTTTAAAAAAGCCCGTAACATAGGGAGAATACTTCTCTGAATTAAAAATCACAAAGATAATAAGTACGCAAACTGTAAACACGCCCACAACATACTTTGCAATTTTCATATACGACTTATCGGTTTTAAACCTCATTGCACACCCCTTCCAACGCCTGTTTTCAATTCAGTATAACATATTATTAACAACTTTTCAAGAGGGTATAAAAAAAAACAGGAAAAAGTTTTGACAAATGTATTTTTATATGTTATAATAGACTATCCGGAGAAAAACGGTTAAAAAGCAAAAAACTTTTTGGGGGACAGATTATGTATTACAATATCGGAGATACGGCGCAAAGACTGAAACTGTTAAGGGAAATGTCAGACCGCACAATCGCAGACGCGGCTGAAGGTGTCGGCATTACCGAAAGTGAATATGAAGATATTGAAAACGGACTGAAAGATTTTTCCGTTACGTTTTTATATAAGTGCGCGGAATTTTTTAAGGTTGATATGATTGAAATCCTAACGGGGGACAATCCCAAACTGCAAAAATATACGGTAGTCAAAAAAGGATGCGGACTTGATATTGAACGCAGGCAGGGGTTTAAATATAAACACTTGGCGTATATGTTCAGAAATAAAATTTTCGAGCCGCTGCTGACGTGTATTCCGTATGATAAAGCCGCTGAAGACAAGCCTTTGGTACTGTCCTCACACGCCGGACAGGAATTTGATTATGTACTCAGCGGGTCAATGAAATTCACTGTGGACGGAAAGACAGAAATTTTAAATGAAGGCGATGCGGTATATTACGACTCATCAAATCCGCACGGTATGATTGCGGTCGGCGGCACGGACTGCAAGATTTTGGTTGTGCTGACAAACGCACGGAATTGACACAGAACAATTGCTGTATAGCCGTTTCTAACGGCTGCGGTCTGGGCAAAGCCTAGACCTCGCACGCATTTGCGTGCGTCGATAATAACGGGCTTTGCCCGTTCGGGGTCGAAATTGCTATAGCCGTTTCTAACGGCTATGGTCTGGGCAAAGCCCAGACCTCGCACGCATTTGCGTGCGTCGATGATAACGGGCTTTGCCCGTTATCAATCGAAATTGCTACAGAAGAGGTGTAAAATTGAAAGAATTCTATAAACAGTTTGTAAAAGAAGAATATGACAGTGACGGAATAATACAGAAATTCTGTCTTAATATTGCGGATGACTTTAATTTCGGATACGATGTCATTGACGCCATAGCCGAAAAGGAGCCTGATAAAAAGGCATTGGTTTGGTGCAATGACAAAGGTGACGAAAAGACCTTGACTTACGGGGAACTGGCGAAAAAAAGCAACCAAACCGCAAATATGCTTTTGTCTTACGGAGTTAAGAAAGGCGATGCGGTAATGAGCGTCCTTAAGAGACATTACCAGTTCTGGTTCGTAAGCATTGCTTTATGTAAAATCGGAGCAATACTCATTCCCGCAACAAACCAGCTTACCAAAAAGGATTATGTCTACCGCTTCAACTGCGGGAACGTAAAATATCTCATAGCCACAGCGGACGG
>JAISVP010000001.1 GCA_031271475.1 Oscillospiraceae bacterium
TTCTCAGTTTGAATCTATTACGCTTCCGGACAGCATTTTTGAAATAAGAGCGGGCGCTTTTGAAAACAGCAGACTGAAGAATATCCGTATACCGGCAGATACTTTGCTTATGGGCAAAAATGTATTCCTTAACTGTTCGGAACTGCAAGCAGTGGATGTCGATAAGGCTAATATATGCTATAAAAGTATAGGCGGGGTGCTTTATGACAAAACCGGAAGCGAGCTTATATGTTATCCGGCAGGAAGAAAGTCACACAGGTTCAGTGTGCCGGAGGGGGTCAGCAGGATCGGGCAGGCGGCGTTTTGCCGCTGTACGGAGCTTTATAGGGTAATTCTTCCGAAAACACTTATGTCAATCGGCAGCGAAGCGTTTGCGTCATCCGGGCTCAAAGCCGTTACTGTTCCTGAAAATGTGGAAAATGTGGAAGCGTTTGCGTTCGGCGGCTGTACACTGCTTGACTCGATTACGTTTATGAATTCCGCGCCTGACTATGACGGGTATATGCTGTGCTATGACGAAACGGATTCATATCATTATAACGGTACGGTTTATGTTCCGGATGAAGCACAAATTGAATATACGGTGTTTACGGTTTCGTTCGGGTACAATATAAGACCGTTAAGTGAAAAACCTGTTTCTGGGGATGTTGCCGGAAACGGTAAGCTTACCGCGGAATCACTGGTGATGATTGCCCGGTATTTAATCGGGGATTATGTACTCACCGAACAGCAGAAAATTCTTGCGGATACGGACTTAAGCGGGGATGTGACCGTATCGGATTTAATGTTTCTTGTCATGGTGCTTACGGGAAAAGCCAATGGCGAATGATGATGTATGATGCAGTAATTACTGTAAAGAAAAATTAAGGCTTAATAAGGAGAAGAACTGTGAAGAATGATGTGAATGAGTTGGTAAAGAAAGAGAATTCGGCGTTTTTGCCGGTGATGATAGCACTTGTGCTTATTGTCGGGTCAGTGCTGTATATTGCGTTCAGGACTATGAGCAACAGAGCACATGCGGAAAAATGGAAAGATTATGATGAATGCGGACTGTTTTAACGGCTGAAACATTTTTACCCTTAGTGCGGCATAAAATTGAACATATGCTTGAGAGGGGTCTGACTGTGATAAATATAGAAAGAACACCGCAGACGTATAAATTGAGCGAACTGAAGAATAAGGAAGTTATTAATATAACAACAGGTGAGAAATTAGGTTTTGTGGATGATGCGGAAATGGAAACGCTTACCGCACGGCTTACGTCACTGATAATCTGCGGACGTGAAAGGTTGTGGGGGCTTTTAGGGAAAGACGAAGATATTGTTGTGCGCTGCAGGGATATAAAAGTAATTGGAAAAGATACAATTTTAATTAATCCGCAGGAAGAACATACGGTGCATTATGCAAGTTCCACAAATTCTAAGAAGTTTATATTCCAAAAATCGTGAAAAATCACGGAAAAGAAATACTTGTAATTCTTATAGGAATATGTTATAATAAAATATGCTGTCTTTCACGGCTGCCGAAAGACTCCCTGAAGTTAATCCCGGGGGCTTCTCGGCTGCTGTTTTAGAATTGCAAAAATAAATTGCACGCGGTTTTGCGGTTGGTTGTTTGCGGAGTTTCTATGGAGATATGGGAATTCCGGCGATGGGAACTGTTTTTGATGTTCTCTGTCGTAATGTACGATAATGCTTAAGCGCGGAAGAAAAAACCAACAGGAGGAAAAAATGGCTGTAGTATCAATGAAACAGCTTCTTGAATCCGGTGTTCATTTCGGACATCAAACAAGAAGATGGAACCCCAAAATGGAACCGTATATCTTTCAGGAGCGTAACGGTATCCATATTATCGACTTGCAGAAAACGGTAAGGAAACTTAATGACGCTTATATGTTCATAAGGGACGTGTCCGCGGAAGGGCAGGGCGTTTTGTTTGTCGGTACAAAAAAACAGGCAAGCGATTCAATTAGGGATGAAGCGTCAAGGGCAGGTGCTCACTATGTGAATGCACGCTGGCTCGGCGGTATGATGACTAACTTTAAAACAATCAGAAGAAGAATCGACAGGCTTGCTCAGTTAAGGCAAATGCAGGAGGACGGTACGTTTGCTCTTTTGCCGAAAAAAGAAGTTATTAAACTGGAACTCCAGATTGAACGCCTTGAGAAGTTTTTGGGCGGAATAAAGGAAATGAAAACTTTACCCGGCGCGCTCTTTATTGTTGACCCGCGTAAGGAACGTATTGCTGTTGCGGAAGCAAGAAAGCTTAATATTCCGATAGTGGCAATTGTGGACACTAACTGTGATCCCGATGAGATTGATCATATAATTCCCGGTAATGACGATGCGATAAGAGCCGTTAAACTGATTGCCGGCGCGCTTGCGGACGCTATTATCGAGGGCAGACAGGGCATGGACAGTGCTCCGGAAAATGCTGTGGAAGAAGAATTCGAATCCGCACAGGAATCTGAATTGGCTGCGCACGGTGAACCGCAGTCACAAATAAACTGATACAAATAAATTTAAGATAAATCATAGCCGTTTCTAACGGCTATGATCCCGGATTTGCCAAAATCCGCACGCATTTTCGCGCGGCGATTGGGAACTTCGCTTTGCCCGTTCGGGGCAAAATTACT
>JAISVP010000044.1 GCA_031271475.1 Oscillospiraceae bacterium
GATTATCCCAGCTTGCCGCAACAAAAGACTGTGCCGCAAGATTGTAGACTTCATCCGGCTGAGCGGTTTCCATAGCGTTTATGAGCGAAACCATATCCGTCATATCCGCATAAACAAACTTCATTTTCCCGTGCAAATGCTGAGCATTCCCGAAATCCGCGGCACTTTTGCGCCGCACCGTCCCATAGACCTTATAACCCTTTTCCAAGAGTAATTCCGCAAGATATGAACCGTCCTGCCCGGTAACGCCTGTAATTAACGCTGTTTTCATAATTTCCCCGTCACTTTCCTAACTTTTCTGCAATTTTCTTAACATCCTGAGCGCAATCCCTGTCACATATCAGCAATGCGTCCGGCGTATCCACCACAACCAAATTCTTAACACCGACCAAAGCAATACGCTTTTTATTTCCGGATATGCCGCATTCTTTACCTGCAATACCGTTTTCACCGTCAAATACGGCACAGTCCTGCGTTCCGACCGCAATAACATTCTCGCCGAAACGATTGCCGTCCCCGTCAGCGGGATACAGTTCCGCGGCGCTTTTCCAGCTTCCGACATCACTCCATCCGAAATCCCCGGCAACGGTATAAATATTCTTTGCTTTCTCCATGATTCCGTAATCTATTGAAACAGATCCGAACCCTTTGAATGTTTCGGAAAGCGTACTGTCCCATTCGGGAGTATCAACACTGCCGCCGATTTTTGAAAGCCCGCTGTACATATCGGGTAAAAATTCCCGGAAATTGTCCAATATAACGCTTGTTTTCCACACGAACATACCGCTGTTCCAGAGGTAATCACCCGATGCGAAATATTTTTCGGCATCCTCAATACAAGGCTTCTCCACAAACTTTTCCGCCCGCATACCCTTGACTTTTATATAACCGTATCCTGTTTCCGGATAAGAAGGAGTAATCCCAAGCGTCACCAAACAGCCGCCGTCTTCCGCAATCTGAGCCGCCATCTCAAGGGACTGTACAAATTTTTCCGGTTCCCTTATGACATGGTCGGAAGACAGCACAAACATAACGGCATCACCGTACCGTTTTTGTATCACAGCGGCGGCAAGTCCTATACACGGCGCGGTATTTCTTCCCACAGGCTCGCACAGTATATTCCGCACGGGTATTTCCGGCAACTGCTCCCGGACAAGCTCCAGATAATTTTCATTGGTCACAACAAAAATATCATCCGCGTCAACCAAAGGCAGCACCCTGTGCGCGGCTTCCTGAATCAACGTGCGGTTATCCGCGGTTCCGATACTAAGGAACTGTTTAGGTTTTGAGGGACTGCTCAGGGGAAAAAACCTCTCACCTCTGCCGCCCGCCATTATTACCGCTGTTTTTTTCATAATGTCTCCTTATCTGTTGAAGAGCACCGTTCTTAATGTCAGCAGTATTATTTTCAAATCCAGCCGTAAAGAATAGTCCTCAATATAAATTAAATCCAGTTTCAGTTTATCCAAAGGGTCGGTATCATACCGTCCCATAACCTGCGCATAACCGGTAATACCGGCTTTTACCTTCAGCCTGTAGGCAAATTCCGGGAATATTTTTTCATATTCACCGGACAGTTCGGGACGTTCCGGTCTGGGCCCGACAACAGACATATCCCCTTTTAGGACATTCCAGAACTGCGGCAATTCATCGAGTCTTGTACGCCTTAAAAACGCGCCGACAGGAGTAACCCTGCTGTCCGATTCACCTGAAAGCACAGGCTTGCCGCCTGCTTCCGCGTTTTGAACCATACTCCGGAATTTATAAAGCAAGAATTCCCGTCCGTCAACAGTAAGTCTTGTCTGTTTGTATATGGCATTCCCCTTGTCATACCCCTTAACCGCCGCCGCGATTATACACATAGGAACGGAAAACACCGCCAAAGCCAGAACCGAACCGACAATATCAAGCAGGCGTTTGATTATACCTATCCCCACGGAAATACCGAATCCTCTTGACAGGAACAAAGGCGTATCGAACAGTGTAATTTCCTCCGCGCCTCTCATAATAATATCGGACACCTGAGGAGATATATACACTCTTACGGCATGTTCATAGCAAAACCTTATTATTTCATCTTTAAGCACAGGATTTATGCCGCAAATGACGACCCCGTCATAATTTCTTAAGTTTTCGAGTATTGTTTGCGTACCCACAGTTTCGCCTATGGACGCGGCTATGACAAACTTATCCGCCCTTTCGTGCATTTTCCCGGCAAGTTTACGGGACTGGTCGCCGCCGTAAACGATTAAAAGCTTACGCGGCGGATAAAGCGCGGTTGTAATGGCAGTCATAGGTCTTGTCCACACAGCGGCAAAAAGAATATCCGCCGCCGTAAGCACCAAAAACGGAAAATAATTCATAAAACTCCGTCCAATCAGACTGATCTGAAGATACGTAAGCAGGTTAACGCTTATGACCGACAGCACTTTAGCCCATAAAATTTCAAATCCTTTTGAATACCCGAATTTGAACGCACCGTAGGTTTTAAAGAACAGCGCGCACAGCAATGCGTAAATTGTAATAACGAGCCAGTTTCCTTTCCGGTAAAAAGGCAAGGCAATGTCCGCACTGTAAAATCTGTACCAAACAAAAGCAAAACCTGCCGTCAGCACGAGGATCGCACCCGCAACCATAAAAAACGACACTATTTTTTTATACTGCATAGAAACATCTCCCATAGCACATTATAACACTTATGGGAGAACAAGTCAACCGGTTTAGAAATTTTTTATCAAATATGGGAGAACAAGTCAACGGTTTAAAATTTTTTTATCAAACTCTTGAAATTGTCTTTAATATGTGTTATAATGGTATAATTGTACAGATATACGGAGGAACAGCAGTGAAAAAAGCATTAAAACTTGTTATTGTCATAGGTACGGTATCATCCATCGTTACAGCCGCGGCGTTCTTTCTTTTAATGTACTATAACAGGTACATCAAAATGTCATATATTGACGTAAACTAAATGTCAATAAGAAAGCCACAAAAACAGCTAAGGAGCAGAAATAAATGGAACCGCTAAAATTAATACGCTCAACCCAGTTAAAAGAGAAACCCGCAGATAATTTGGGATTCGGAAAATACTTTACCGACCATATGTTCGTTATGGATTACAGTACCGAAAAAGGATGGCACAGTCCGAGAATTGAACCGTTTGCACCGATTGAGTTAAGTCCGGCGGCTATGTGCCTGCATTACGGACAGGAAGTCTTTGAAGGATTAAAAGCTTACCGCAGGGATGACGGCGGCGTTCAGTTATTCAGACCGCTTGACAACTTCAAACGGATGAACATTTCCTGCCGGCGGCTTGTCATACCGGAATTTGACACCGGATCCGCACTTGAATACCTGCTGGAATTATTGCGTACGGAAAAGGACTGGGTGCCCTCGCAGCCGGATTCCTCGCTTTACATACGGCCGTTTATAATCTCAACGGACCCGTATGTCGGCGTAAGACCGTCGTCAAGCTACAAATTTATGATTATCCTTTCCCCGTCGGGCCCGTATTATCCGTCCGGATTGAATCCCGTGGATATTTATGTTGAGCGGCAGTATGTCCGTTCCGTTCGCGGCGGTGTGGGGGAAGCAAAAACTGCCGGAAATTACGCGGCGTCTTTACTGGCGCAGAGCGAAGCGGGGAAATTGAATTATTCGCAGGTTCTCTGGCTTGACGGAATCGAACGCAAATACATCGAGGAAGTCGGCGCAATGAACATTTTCTTTGTCACGGACGGCAAAGTCATTACCCCGGAATTGCAGGGATCGATATTGCCGGGCATTACAAGACGCAGTGTTATTGACATATGCAAATCTTTTGGGATTGAGGTATCGGAGCGCCGGATTTCCATAGATGAAGTGACCGCGGCTCATGAGGAAGGCCGCCTTGAAGAGGTGTTCGGAACAGGTACGGCGGCGGTAATCTCACCTGTCGGATCGCTTAATTACGGCGGAAAGATTATGGAAATCGGAGGCAAACATATAGGCCCGCTGTCACAAAGGCTCTATGATACGCTTACAGGTATTCAGTGCGGGAAAATACCGGACAGTTTCAGCTGGACGGTGCCGGTCTGCTGAAACAGGAAACCGGAAGAATTACTGTTGGACGGTTCCGGTCTGCTAAAACCGGAAGAACGGCGGAATTACCGTATATAGCCGTTTCTAACGGCTGAGGTCTCGGCTTTGCCCAGACCTCGCACGCAAATGCGTGCGCCGATGATAACAGGCTTAGCCTGTTAAATTACTGTAAGAGCCTGTTCGATATCTTTTTGTGATTGTGCTTTTTGGTAGATTTTTGGCTTTTCTAGGCAAAATTCCGCAGTAATGCTTGCGCCTTACAAGGAATTTTAACGCTGAAAAACGGAAATTTTGCTGAAAAT
>JAISVP010000063.1 GCA_031271475.1 Oscillospiraceae bacterium
AGGTAAAGTATATCCGGGTTAAACAGCTGTGTATAACCGTGTTCGCATTCAAGGGGGCAGCTGCGTCCGGTTCTGTCGGTCAGTACCCGGTCACAGGTTTTGCAAACGCGGTTTTTCGGGCAGTTCCGCATAAGCATAAGAGGCAGACGACCGTATGCGACAATTCCCGCCGGAATCTGCCCGGTAAATGCTCTTTTCACTTCCGGGGATAATGTTACATCGGTAACACCCAATGCCGCCAGCTGTGTTATTGCATGGCGGTTTGTTATATTAAGACGGAAATCTCCGTGTAAAATGAATTCGGAACTTAACAGATATGCGGGGTTTGTGCATTGAAGATGCCGGAAACCGCATGATTTCAAATGCTTAAGCTGTTCGAGCACACGGCGTTCGTCACAGATGAACGCAGGCGGGGCAATTATTAACTTTCCCGAAAAATCCCGAAGCACATCCTTATTTTCACAGATTTCAGCCAAAGGTAAAATAATGAATTCAACACGCGGGTCTTTAAACAGTTCCGTATCGGGGCATTTGCGTAAATACAGCCTGTAAGGGATGTTTGTTTCATGATTTTTGGTAAAGTTTTCCCGGGAAGGCGTGTCATACCGGAATTCGCCTGTAAAATTTTCCCGGAACCGGGAATCCTCCGTGCGGTTTAAAAAAATTTCCGTTACGTTACGCCGAAGTTCGTTAAGCGCGGAAGCGGAAACGCACAGCCCGTCTTCAATATCGGCGGTCAAATCGGTCAGTGTGTAAACGGTACCGCCAAGTTTGGAAAGCTGTTTCCGGGCAAATTCCACTGTTAACGGCTTGTTTACGGCAATTTCCGGAACCGCTCCGGTGCATTCCGCATCCGTGTGCCCATTTACACTGTCCCTATGTCCGTTTACACGGGCGGCGAGCCGTATGGGCTGTCCGGTCTTTACCGTCAGGTGAAAGCTTATACCGGCAATTTTGGGCGTTTCAGTGAAATCCGGACAGTTTTTTATATTCTTTAATATGCCGAATATGCCGTCAGTGTTTTTGGCAATTTCACGTCTGCCGGATACATCGCGTATTCCGGTGAAATACCCGTCTGTCTGTCCGGGCAGTACCGGAATCTCACGGTGTAATGCTTCACGGCAAGCCGTGACCGCACCGGCTGTATATTCCGGGCTTCTTAACCGTCCCTCAATTTTGAACGATACCACGCCCATTTCCTGAAGCTGCCGCAAATGCGGGAGCAATGACAGGTCTTTCATTGCAAGTTCACCCGTGCGGCAAGGGGATGCGCATTCACCGCGGTTCGCACTCCTGCCGCCGAACATTGCGGACATATAACAGCAGCCCGAAACACTTCGGCACAGTGCTCCGTATACGAAAACCTCTACGTCTATGCCGCATTTACATAAGGCGGCAAGTTCCTGTTTTGTAAGTTCGCGTGCGGCAATAATTCGTGAAAATCCTAACTTTTTCGCTAAAAGCGCGCCTTTGGGCGTATGTACTGCCATTTGGGTTGATGCGTGCAGGGGTATTCCCGTGCTTTTTAAAAGACTTGCGACACCGAAATCCTGAACGATAAACGCATCCACACCAAGCCGCAAGCCCTCATCTATACGGTCTTTCAGACTTGCGAATTCACTGTCAAACACTGACGTGTTTACTGCCATGTAGACTTTAACCCCAAAAAGACGGCAATAATTTACCGCCTGTATTAACTGTTCATCTGTGAAATTCTCGGCTTTCCTGCGTGCCGAAAAGCCACGCGCTCCAATGTATACGGCGTCCGCGCCGCAATGTACTGCCGCTTTTATGCCTTCCGGACTGCCCCCGGGCGCTAAAATCTCAGGGTATCCGGTATCCCTTAACCACGGCTGTGTTCCCGGAACCGGCTTACTGTAATTTTGTGTATCTGCTGTCAATTTTTAGTTCCTCAAGCTCGGCGTCCAGTCTTTCGGCTCTGATACGCTGTTTTTCAGCTTCACGCAATGCCGCGTCACGCTGATTTTTCGCCGCTGACGCTTCCTCTTCAAAAAGACTTGTCTGCTGGAGTTTTCTTTCAAGTTCCGTAATGCGCACGTGCAGTTTGTCAATCTGCCGAAGTCCTTCGTCACGGGCATTCCTTGCCTTTCCCGCTTCATCGACATAGAGTTTGATCTGGGTGCGGATTCCGTCAATTTTCTCACTGCTGATTTTAACTTCATCAAGTAATGACAAACAGAGCATAACCGCCGCCTTATGGGGCGGTTTGCCGGAAACCTGTGCAATTTCCGTAATTCTTTGTTCCAATTCCCGGGTCAATGCGGTGATATAGCGTTCATCCCTCTGAGTTGTTATGACATACGTATCACCGCAAATTGTAAACTTGTATTTTTCCGACATAAAAATCATTCCTCGCCTATTGTTGTATCATTTGTTTTGCAATTTTATACACATCGCCGCAGCCCATTGTTATGACGGTATCTCCGGGCTGTATGTGTTCAAGCAGGTATTTTTGCACTTCGTTAAAATTCTTTGTCTTTGTTTCATCCGATTCCGGTATCTGTTTGTCTTGCTTAAAATATACGCAGTCCGGGATCTTTTTGGCTAAATCTTCCGTGTAGATATTGTAGGTGTTTGTTTCTCTTGAACCCATGATGTCAGTCAGAACCGTTATATCCGCTAACTGTAAGACATCCGCAAAACCGTCAAGCAAAATTGAAGTGCGTGAATAGGTAAACGGCTGGAAAACTGCCCAGACCCTATTGTATCCCATGTTTTTGGCGGTTGTCAGCGTTGCTTCAATCTCTGCGGGATGGTGTGCATAGTCATCAAAAATATCACACCCGTTAACGGTGCCTATAAATTCAAACCGTCTTACCGCACCTGTGAAGGTCTTCAATCCGTCTGTCAGAATTCTCTTTGTTTCTTCTTTTTCAAAAAAAGACTGCGGGGGGGCGGCATCCCCTGACAAAATCTGAGAGGCGGCGGCAATTGCTGCTAAAGAGTTTAAGACATTGTGCATTCCGGCAACACTCAGTGTAATATCCCAAAGCTTTTTACCCGCGTATATCAGCGTGTAAGAGGTGTTTCTGCCGTTTTGGATTATATTTCCGGCGCTGTAGGTGTTATCTTTACCCATACCGAAAGTGATTTTGTTTTTCCGGAATTCCCCGGCGGCTTTCAGTGTGTTCGGGTCGTCGCCGTTGTATATGAGCGTTTTGGTTGTCATGCCGCAAAACTTCCGGAAAGATTCTATTATATTTTCAAGCGTTCCGAAATAATCCAAATGATCCGCGTCAATATTCAATATTACTGAAATATCCGGATACAGACTCAGAAAAGTATCGTTAAACTCACACGCTTCACATACCATTACGCCGCTTTTGCCCGCAATTCCGGAACCGCCGATACATTCAAGCTTCCCGCCGATTACTGCTGAGAGGTCAATTCCTGCCGACACAAGTATCTGGGTAAGCATTCCCGACGCGGTGGTTTTGCCGTGTGTTCCCGCCACACATACGGTGTTATCATGCATTTCCGTTATAATACCAAGCAGTTCACTGCGGGGCATAAGCTGTATGCCGCTTTGTTTTGCGGCTGTGAGTTCGGGGTTGCTGTCCGCAATTGCCGCACTGGGGACGATTAAGTCCGCACTTTCAATATTTTCCGGACGGTGTCCCAAAAACACCTTTACGCCCATCTTCCGAACCGCGTCAAGAGTTTCGGTTTCATTGTTGTCCGAGCCGGTAATATAAATGCCTTTGGAATGTAAAATCTGTGCGAGAGGATACATTCCCGAGCCGCCTATTCCGATTAAATGGATATGTTTCTTATTGAAAACATCCTGTGCCGATAAACTTGTTCTTAAATTATTCATAAAATATACTCCGTTTGTTCATATTTATATGCTACAATTAAAATGTTAAGGGGCTGGCTAAAATCTCTTTATAAGACCTCGCACGCAGTTGATGAGAACTTCGATTAGTGAAGTTCCCGATCGAAATTACTATACTGGAGGCAGTTATGAAAATTACAGAAGTGAAAATCCGTAAAGTCTTTTCCGACAGAGTATTAAAGGCAGCGGTATCAATAACGGTCGGGGAACATTTTGTTATCCATGACGTGAAAATTATACAGGGCAGGGAACGGATTTTTGTCGCAATGCCAAGCCGTAAGGACGAAAACGGTGTGTACCGTGATATTGTACATCCGATTTCAGAAGAGTTCCGGCAAGCGATTGAAAAGGCTGTCTTAGATGAGTATTACCGTTACACAGCCGATGTCCGTGCACAGGAAACTGACGAAAATTAAAAATGCTGAAACGCCCGTATTCCTTTGGCGGTTTACTGTGACCGGTATGCCGCTTTGAGTAATGCAATCTGTGTTTTCGCATCCTTTAAAGAATCATTCAGAACCATCCGAACTGCCGTTTTAAACGGCAGTTTTTCTATGTCCAAAAACTCATCCTCGTCAAGACTTTGGACTGTAAAGATTAAGCCTTTCGCCAAGTAAAGATGGATAACTTCCGTATCATATGCGGGTGTGGGATATACCGCGCCCATATATGAATAGTCAATTGGCGCCGCGCCGATTTCTTCAAGCAATTCCCGCAAACCGCACTCATAATGACTTTCTCCCGGATTTAACTTCCCTGCCGGAATTTCAAGA
>JAISVP010000077.1 GCA_031271475.1 Oscillospiraceae bacterium
GACCTGCCGGATACTTCCGATACCAGAATATCTCTTGCGTTTCCTACTGAATACGGGGAAATATGTTCGAAACTTCCGGAGTTTTTCTTGATTGCGTCAACGTGCATACCCGCTTTGTGGGAAAATGCATTAACTCCTACGTATGCGTTTGAATCTCTCAGTGAAATATTGGAAATCTCTGCAATATGCCTTGCTGTGCCCGTAAGTGCGGAAATATCACGGCAGCAGTCATACCCGAGTTTGAGTTTAAGGCTTGGAATTACAGACGCAAGGTTCGTATTGCCGCAGCGTTCCCCTGTTCCGATAAAGGTGCCCTGAATGTGTGCGGCGCCTGCGCTTAATGCCGAAAAACTGTTTGCGACAGCCAAGTCCATGTCGTTGTGGCAGTGAATTCCAACAGGAATGTCCGAAGCCGTTACGGCTTTTTTTGTTATGCTGTATATTTCGTCAGTGAAACATCCCCCGTTGGTATCACAGAGTATTAGCCTGTACGCACCCGCCTGCTGTGCGGTTTTCAGCGTTTTGAGTGCGTATTCGGGGGAAAGTTTGTAACCGTCAAAGAAATGCTCCGCGTCAAACAGTACCTTTCTGCCGTTTTCTGTCAGATACCGCACGGTATCATAAATCATGTCAATGTTTTCCTGCAATTCAACTCCGAGTATTTCTTTTGCGTGCAGTTCGGAAGATTTCCCGAATATACTGATATATTCTGTTTCCGCGGACAACAATGCCGTAAGATTTGCGTCCGCGGAAGGCGGAATGCCTTTGCGTTTGGTCGCGCCGAATGCGGTAAGTTTTGCATATTTCGGTCTGTGTTCCGGAGCTTTTGCCAATTCAAAAAACTCCGTGTCTTTGGGATTTGAGAACGGGTTGCCTGCCTCAATAAAATCAACGCCAAACTCATCGAGAATCTTCAATATGTTTAATTTATCGCCGACTGAATAGGAAATCCCTTTTCCCTGTGCCCCGTCCCTCAATGTTGAATCGAGAATTTCCGCTTTTAAGTTACGGGCGGTTTTTTCATATTCCATTGTTTGTCTCCTTTTTTAAGCCGCGGGCGGTTTTTCATATTCCGTTGGTTAGCTCTTCGATTATCTGTTTGGAATTAACTGTCAATTGTCATTATCGGTTCGAGGACGGAACCGCCCGGCGGCACCATCGGCAAAACATTGACATCCTCGCAAATTTTACAGATTACAAGCGCCGGTTTATTAAGTTCGATTGCGGCTTTAAGGGTCGGTTCTATTGCGGATTTTTCCGTTATTTCATAAAATTCTATGCCGAACGCGGCAGCTAATTGCCGGAAATCAGTGTTCTTTTCAAGGGTGGTATTGGAGAATCTGCCGCCGAAAAATAGCTTTTGCCATTGTCTTACCATTCCCAAAACCCGGTTGTCCATAACCAGTTCCACTACCGGTATGCCATATTTTGCAAGTGTGGACAGTTCCGTAAGATTCATATAGAAACTGCCGTCTCCCGCAATATTTATTACCGCTTTGTCCGGATTCCCGATTTTCGCGCCGATTGCCGCGCCGAGTCCGTATCCCATCGTTCCCAGTCCGCCCGAAGTCAGGAACGTACCCTTTTCCCTGAAACGGAAAAACTGTGCCGTCCACATCTGATGCTGTCCGACTTCTGTGGTAATTATGGCTTTGCCTTCGGTTAATTTATCCAAAGTCTCCATTACATCATTGGGCAAAACCGTGTTTTGCGTATTTCCGGCGTCCATTACAAGCGGGTACTGCTTTTCCCATGCTCTTATCTGTTCCATCCAGTCTTTGTGGGATTGCGGCGGAATCTGCCTGTTTAATTCCGACAGGATATATTTTAAGTCGCCTATTACATTATCCTGAACGGATACGTTCTTGTTGATTTCCGCCGGGTCAATGTCAATATGCAGTACGCGTGTGTGCCGTGCGAATGAATCGTCGCACATTACCCTGTCGCTGAACCGTGAACCCAGTACGATTAACAGATCACATTCCCCGATAGCCAACGACGAGGTTTTTGTTCCGTGCATTCCCATCATGCCGATATACCTCTCAGAGGTATTGTCAAAAGCACACTGTCCCATAAGGGAAAGTGAAACAGGTGCGTCAACCAGTTCGGCAAACCGTTCGAGTTCCTTTTGCGCATCGGCGGAAACAACCCCGCCTCCCGCATAAATAAACGGTTTCCGGGACTGCGTAATGACCTGTGCGGCATTGGTTATTTCGCCGTCAAGTGTGAATCTTTTTTGGGGTTCGGGGATTGTTGCCGGTTTGTTTGCGAAACTGCAAAATGCCGAGGTTATATCCTGCGGAATGTCTATGAGCACAGGGCCTTTCCTGCCGTTTCCGGCAATGGCAAACGCTTCTCTGACGGTGTCGGCAAGCTTGCTGATGTCTTTGACTATATAGTTATGCTTGGTAACGGGCATGGTAATGCCTGTTATATCAACTTCCTGAAAGCTGTCAAGTCCGAGCAGACCTGTCGGGACATTGCCTGTAATGGCAACCATTGGTATACTGTCCATGAATGCGGTGGCTATTCCGGTTACAAGATTGGTCGCACCCGGACCTGACGTTGCGATAACAACTCCCGTTTTGCCCGTGGAGCGCGCGTAACCGTCAGCCGCATGAGCGGCATTCTGTTCATGCGAGGTTAAGATGTGGGTAATTCTGTCGGAATACCTGTAGAGTGCGTCATAAATATTCAGCACCTTTCCTCCCGGATATCCGAATACCGTATCCACGCCCTGCTCCAGTAAGCATTCCATGATTATAGACGAGCCGTCTAACCTGCGGTCTTCGTACGTACGGTTTTCTTTTTCTGTTAACTGTTCAATGTTCATTGCTTATTTCCTTCACTGTTCACTGCTTATTTCAACTGTTCACTGTCTTTTTCTCTGATTTCCACTCTGCGGATCTTCCCGCTGATGGTTTTGGGCAGTTCCGCAACAAATTCAATAATACGCGGGTATTTGTACGGTGCGGTCTGGGTTTTGACATGATTTTGCAGTTCTTTAACAAGGCTTTCCCTGTCAGCGTCCGTGTAGTCCTTTGTCAGGACGACGGTTGCTTTTACAATCTGTCCGCGTACGGGATCCGGAACTCCCGTTACGGCTGCTTCAAGCACGGCGGGATGTTCCACTAAAACACTTTCAATCTCAAACGGGCCTATCCGGTATCCCGATGATTTAATCAGGTCGTCAATTCTGCCTACATACCAGTAATATCCGTCCTCGTCCCTGTATGCGGTATCTCCTGTGCGGTATACGCCCGACGGGTCATACGGCACTGTTGTTTCCCTGCCGTTGGAGTATCCTTTGAATAAACCGTCGGTATGCCCGCCGGCTGTGCGTATGACGACCTCTCCTGTTTCTCCCGCGGATACGGGATTGCCGCCGGCATCTACGATATCTACGCTGTAAAGCAAATTCGGTTTGCCCATAGAACCGGGTCTGGGTACGGTTCCGCGAACATTTACGGTAATTACGGTGCTTTCGGTCTGTCCGAATGCTTCCATAATTTTAAGTCCGGTAAAGTCATAAAAACGGTTGAAGACTTCCGGATTTAATGCCTCGCCCGCCGTTGTGGCATACTCCAAGGACGAAAGGTCGTAGCCGCCCATGCCTTCCTTTATAAACAGACGGTACATAGTCGGCGGACAGCACAGAGATGTAATCTTGTACTTTTCTATACATCTTAAGACTTCATCCGCGGAGAATCTGTCAAAGTCATATACAAACACTGCCGCTCCCACGGTAAACTGTCCGTACATTTTCCCCCACATGGACTTTGCCCATCCCGTTTCGGCAATAGTTAAATGCAAGCTTGTATCCGTGAGGTTATGCCAGTGCTTTGCGGTAAAGATATGGGCGGCGGGATAGTCATGCGCATGGAAAACCAGTTTGGGGTAACCGGTAGTTCCGGAAGAGAAAAACGCAAGTATAAACTCGTCCTTTTTCGTGGGAATTCTCTGCACGGTTTCCGGAAACTTTTCAATTTCGCCGTCAAAGTCAGTCCAGCCGTCTTTGATTCCGTTTACCGTAAATTTTTCTTTAATGCCGCTGTATTCACTCATGGCTTCCCCGGCACTTTCCGTAACATTGCCGTCCGCTG
>JAISVP010000078.1 GCA_031271475.1 Oscillospiraceae bacterium
GAAGATGAAGGATGGATTCTTATTTACAGCAACGGTGAAGCAATAGACTGTGAAGTTGACGGTTCCGGAACACAAACGCGTAAGGAAAGATATACCGGGAGCAGCGGAAAATTCATGCTTGAGTCTTCAAGCAGCATTGTCTGGCTGAATGATAAAGCCAAAGAGATGATTTACTTTAACCGAGCAGACGAAACGGTTGAAGAAACAGCGGCGGTTAAGAAATACGGCGGCAGTTATTACGGTTTAAATGAAGCCGGCGGCGCAACATTAAATATCATACAAACAGGTACAAAACTTTCATTTAAAATCCACTGGATAGTCGGGGATACAACAGGTCATGACTGGTTTATGGACGGCATGATTGAAGTTCAAAACGGCAATGATGCCGCATTTTACAGTAATGCCGTCAGATCCGAATACTCTTTCGGCGATATGGGAGAAATCCGGGAAATTGTTTATACGAATGGCAGCGGAGTATTCCGTCTTACAGAAAAACACATAATATGGGAAAGTACCACAGACGGTTTTACTGCTCAGTTCAATAAGTTTTAAAGCATCCGTAAAACAGTAATTCTAAGAGCCTGTTCAATATCTTTTGGCAAATGTCATTTTCAGCAAAATTTCCGTTTTTCAGCGTTAAAATCCCTTGTAAGGCGCAAGCATTACTGCGGAATTTTGCCTAGAAAAGCCAAAAATCTACAAAAAAGCACAATCACAAAAAGATATTGAACAGGCTCTAAAACAAAATTCAGCGGTTTAACATGGGAATATCCTTATTATTTCAAAAATATTTTGTTAAATCAATTCTGTTTTCGGTATGTGCAATAAGACGTTTAATGTTCCCCCGGTGCATGACAATAAGAACCGCCGCTGTCACAGCAACAATCGCACAGTTAATGACAGCGAACTGAAGCTCCATCTTTTGCACAGTATACTGGGTGAAAAATACGGCAAACGGATAAATCAGCGCGGCAGCAATTGAACCGACCGACACATACCTTGTAAAAAACGCAACAAGCACAAATGACAGAATCATAATAAAAAATAGCATCGGATCTATAACAATAAGAACAGACGCACAGACAAGAACGCCCTTGCCGCCTTTGAATTTGTGAAAAACAGGAAACACATGACCGACTACTGCAAAAAGACCCGCTAAATATCCGATAAAACTAAGTTCCTGAGTGACCGGCCAGCCAAACCCAAGTATTAAAAAAATCATTTTCCCAATGAGCACAGCTATTATCCCCTTGGCTAAATCACCGATTAGCGTCAGTACCGCAGGAATTTTCCCGTAACATCTTAAAGTATTGGTAAGTCCGGCATTATTGCTGCCCTTCGTTCGGATATCCTCTTTAAACATCAGCCGTACCGTTATTATCGCACAGTTAAGACTGCCTAAAAGATATGCCGTAACAGCCGTTAAAATTATTCCTGTAACCATTGAAAAAACCTCAGCTTTCAAGATTTACTGTCCCTTTCCCGTATAACTATTTGAACCGGAGTACCTTCAAGCGCGAAATTCAGTCGGATTTGATTTTCAATATACCGCTGATACGAGAAGTGAAACAGTTCCGCATTATTGACAAAAATCACAAATTTAGGCGGTTTCGTTGATGCCTGCGTGATATAATATATCTTAAGCCGCTTGCCTTTGTCTGTCGGAGGCGGCACACGCGCTATCGCATACGAAACAATATCGTTAAGAGTTCCCGTAGAAATACGCATTGCGTTTTGCTCGCTTACATACTTAATCAAACTGAACAGTTTATCAATGCGCAGTCCCGTTTTGGCGGAAATGAATATGAACGGCACATAAGACATAAAACTAAAGTCCTTTTTAAGGCGGTCTTCATATTCCTTCATTGTTTTGTCAGTTTTTTCTATAGAATCCCATTTATTCACGGCAACTATTGATGCTTTGCCTTGCTGGTGGGCATACCCGGCAATTTTGGAATCCTGTTCCGTAAATCCCGTTTGTGCGTCAATCATAATTACGCAAACATCGGCGCGGTCAACCGCCATGTAAGCCCTGAGATTCGAGTAATGTTCAAGACTTTCTGTAACTCTTGATTTTTTCCTAAGACCCGCAGTGTCTATGAATACAAATTTACCTTCGGCGTTTTCAACAGAAGTATCTGTTGCATCACGGGTAGTTCCCGCAACAGCCGAAACAATCACACGTTCTTCCCCCGCTATTTTGTTAATCAGCGAAGACTTTCCCGCATTCGGCTTGCCTATTACAGCCACTTTCACCGCATCTTCATCCGTTATCGGTTCCTCTGAAAAGTACTTAAATATTTCATCAAGCAATTCACCTGTTCCGTGTCCGTGGACAGCGGAAATAGGGAAAGGCTCACCTATTCCCAGATTATAAAATTCATACAGTTCAATAGGCGCAGACCCGACACTGTCACATTTATTCACCGCAAGTATAACAGGCTTTCCGGATCTGTGCAGCAATTCCGCAACAGCATAATCATTTTGAGTAACCGAGGATTTCAAGTCGCAAATGAGCACAATCACATCTGCCTTTGCAATAGCAATTTCAGATTGCCGCTGCATCTGAGCAAAGATCTCATCCGCCGCTTTAGGCTCAATACCGCCCGTGTCCACAAGCATGAACTCACGTCCGCGCCATTCACATTTAGCATAGATCCTGTCGCGGGTAACTCCGGGAGTATCGTCAACAATAGAAACACGCCTGCCCACCAACTTATTAAACAGTGTGGACTTTCCCACATTCGGTCTTCCGACAATAGCAACTGTCATTATTAAGCTCCTATATTTTATTGTTACACGAAAAAAAAGCCCGCGGGGAACCGCCCCGCAAAGCTTCATGCCGTGTGGCGGCATCTTTATTCGTCCAACACATTAATAACCTGAACGCCTCTGTAGTACCCGCAAGCTTTACAAATCCTGTGCGGGGATTTCAGTTCACCGCAATTTGCGCAGCGGCTAAGTGCAGGTGCGTCTAACTTCCACACATTTGAACGCCTTTTATCGCGTCTTGCCTTTGATGTTTTTCTTTTTGGAACTGCCATATTACTGTCTCACTCCTTACATTCTTCAACTGTTTTTTACTGCAACCCGTATATTATACCACAACTGAACAAATTTGTCAAGAGTTTTATTCAACGATTTCATATTTTTTTACTGTTTCCGGCAGATTACCGTTGTCAAGCAATGTAAAGACCATAGTAACATCTTCCCCGCAGATTATGTCCAGCTTTTCGAGCATAGAACCTATTAAGACCAAATCCCCTCCGGCAATATCCAGAATTGAGTCGACATATATTTCCTTAATATCATGGTTTCCTGCCAGCATTCCGGCAATAAATCCATAAAACGATTCATAGCTGTCAATACTGAAACGTGATGCTTCAACCAACCGCACCTTATAAGATATGTCATAGGTAAGATTGGCGTTTTTCTCAATACATACCAAATCGCCGGTAGCAGTTTTCAGTGATTTGTTAATCATACTCACTAAAATTTTTGTTTTCCCTGAACCTTTTGTACCCGTAATAAGCTTAATCATATCTTTTCTCCTATCTGTAACTTATTTCTATAATCTCTTTAAAAGCTCCTCACGCTGTTTTTCATATCCGGGTTTGTTTAACAGTGCAAACATATTGTTTTTGTATGCCTCCACACCCGGTTGATTGAACGGATTGACTCCAAGTATATAACCAGACACCGCACAAGCCTTTTCAAAAAAGTATACCATATACCCGAAACTGTATTCAGACCTATCCTCCAATTCAAGCACGATATTCGGAACACCGCCCTGCGAATGTGCCAGAACCGTACCTTCAAAGGCTTTACGGTTAACTTCCGACATATTCTGTCCTGTCAGAAAGTTCAGACTGTCAAGATTTTCCGGGTCGTCTTCAAGAAAGAAGTCCGTTTTCGGTTTCTTTATATCAATCACCGTTTCAAAAATAATCCGCAGTCCTTCCTGAATATACTGTCCCATTGAGTGCAGATCGGCAGAAAAATTGACAGCCGCCGGGAATATACCTTTATTTTCCTTACCCTCGCTTTCACCGAATAACTGCTTATACCACTCTGCCATAAGGACAAACGCCGGATCATAAGAAACCATAATCTCAGTATGTTTTCCGCAGCGGTAGAGTATGTTCCGCAATGCCGCATACTGGTAGCAGTCATTTTGCTCAAAAGGAGCTTTAAGTTCCTCCATAGCAACAGCCGCCCCCCGCATAATTTCCGAAACGTCACATCCGGAAACGGCAATCGGAAGCAGTCCCACGGCAGTAAGAACAGAATACCTGCCACCTATGTCGTCGGCAATCGCAAATGTTTCATATCCTTTCTCATCGGCAAGTTCTTTAAGAGTTCCTTTTACTTTGTCAGTGGTGCAGTAAATACGGCTTCTCGCACCGTCCGCACCGTACTTTTTCTCGAGCAGTTTCTTAAAAACACGGAATGCCAGAGCAGGTTCAGTAGTAGTTCCGGATTTAGATATAACATTGACAGAGATGTTCCTGCCCTCGCATATTTCCAGCAGTTCGTTTAAATATTCCGGTGAAATTCCGTTACCGGCATAATATATGTCCGGCGTGTCCTTTTTCAGATTATTATAAAGCGGGGATTTCAGAAATTCAATTGCGGCGCGTGCGCCCAAATATGAGCCGCCGATACCGATTACTATAAGCACATCCGAATTCTTTTTTATTCTTTCCGCCGCATTTTTTATTCTTTCCAGCTCATCTTTATCATAGCTGACCGGCAAGTCCAGCCAGCCCAAAAACTCATTGCCCGGACCGGTTCTGCTATGAAGCAATCCGGCGGCAGCTTCCGTCTGAGTTTTCATTGTCCGCAGGGATTCTTCACTGACAAACCCGTGAATATATTTTTTAACTAATTTCATTTTCTTTTCCTCCGACATAATATAGCCGTTTCTAACGGCTACAGTCCCGGCAAAGCCGAAACCCGCACGCATTTGTATGCGGCGATGGGGACGGGGCTCCGCCCGTTCGGGGTCGAAATTACTGAAGAAGACGGGCACCGCCTATTCGGGGGCGAAATTACTGTGAATATAATATAGATCTCTTGCGAAATTAAATTCTGCCTTCTGCCGCTAACGGTAACCTATGTCATTATATCATAAGAAAAACCAAAAAGCAAGAGCTAAGACAAACTTTGTATAATATAGACAAAAGCAGACAGCTTATTTTAGTAAATTTAACAACAAAGTCTTAAAAGCATTGTTAAAAGTCTGTTTTGTCACATCCGATTTAGCGGTAAGAGGAGTTTCGTAAATGAAGGTATCTCCGACAAAGAATGTTACATACCCTAAAATTTGCCCTTTTTTTATAGGAGCTGTCACATATTTCGGCAGTACCATAACGGTTGTTAAATCTTCGGTTTTATTTTTATTGAGTACAACAGACCTCAGACGGTTCGCCTCAATTTCCACAGCATGGGTTGTGCCACGTTTAACTTCCAAAGGTTTAAGATACTGACCGCTGAAAAAGGGTTCGGTTATTTGATATTCCGTAAATCCTTTGTGAAGTAACTCCTTTGCAGTCTTAAAACGCTCTTCTTTATCTTTCGCTCCGAAAATGACTGCAATAAAAGTTGTGTTCCCTCTTTTAGCTCCTATTGCGATACAGGCGCCGGAGTCTTCAGTAAATCCTGCTTTAAAGCCGATAATACCTTCATAATCTTTTACAAGCCTGTTTTCATTAACCAGTTCGGTTTGTCCGTTTCTGACAACATCACGCCATGACGTCATATATTTTCCCAGCAGTCCGTCAAACTTCGCCAGTTCCGCACACAGCAGCGCCGTATCGAATGCGGTTGTGTAAGATTTCTCATCCCCATATCCTGACGCATTCACATACCGTGTATCTCTCATGCCCAATTCAAAGGCTCTTGCATTCATATCATCCGTAAATTTTTCCTCGGTATCGGATACGGCTTCC
>JAISVP010000085.1 GCA_031271475.1 Oscillospiraceae bacterium
CTCAGGTATGGCAATGAAGCTGAAGATTGCCGCGTCACTGTCAAGAGATGCGGAGGTTATCATGCTTGACGAACCGCTTAACGGCATTGATCTGAACGGACGCGACCAGATTATCTATGTCATAAAACAGGCAGCATTGACTAAAAACCCGATAATTATGGTTTCAAGCCATTTATTTGACGAACTTGAGCCGATTGTTAATAAAGTGGTAATGCTGCTGCGCGGCAGACTGATAGTGAACGGAAACATTCAGGAAATACGTCAAAGAACAGGACGTTCTATTTCGGATTTGTACCGCGAGGTGTATTCCGGTAATTTTTCATCTGTGTCACCGTTAGGAATTACAGGTGGATACTACGGCGCAATGTACGAAGCGGAACTGCAGCGGAACTTCTACGGTAATGCCGCTTACGCCCCAAACCCAGGCAATGTTTACAGCAATCCCATGAACAATGCCTACAATACGGCAAATCCCGCAAATGTCAACGCACAGTACAACCCGCAAAATACACCTCCGAATTACGGAAATTACAATCCTGCCAATACAGTATACTATGCACAAACACCGATGCACAACGAATACAATTCCAACAATCCGTCGAACTCTCCTATACATAATGCATACAATATGATGAACCCGGTGCATAACGTATACAATGCAGGCAATCCCGTAAACAGCATAAACAGTACAGCTGCTCCGCCGCCGTCCGATATGGCCGGTACCGGAACACAGGATGTTACGGCAGGTTCGGACGCATACAGTGCCGCCGGCAACCCGGAAAACAGTACCACCCCTACAGCGTCCGATACACAAAGCACGGGAAATCCGCAGAATACAGGAGGTGGCAGCAATGCTTAAATTAATAAAACATGAAATTTTGCAGACAAAGTTTTTAATGCTTGCGTATATAATAGGCTATGCTGTAATGTTTTTGGCAGCATTTGTTCTGGGCAGTCAGATGTACGAAACGGGAGGTTACAATCCGGGAGTAACAATAGGTTACGGACTAAGCATAATGGCATTTGTGATTATTGCTTTCGGCGGGGCTCTGCTGATGTGGCTTCAGCCTCTTGTGAAATACAGCGGTGAAATATCCCAAAAAACAGGGTATATGCTGTTTATGACACCTAACAGTGTATATAAAATCATGGGCGTGAAATTGCTGTTGGGCGCGCTCACAGCCTTCATCTCAAGCTTACTTTTTGCGGTTGGTTTTCCAACTGCTGTTGCGGTTTCACAGGGTGAGAGTGCCAGAATGCTGTTCTATGAGGTGTTTTATTTCATGGAACTGGCAAATGCGGGACAGGTGATTTTATCTGCGGCGGCATTTCTTATTGCGTGTCTGTGTTCGTATGTTCTGATATTTTACCTGATTACCATGTTTACGGTTCTTATGCCCAGAACGAGGTGGAGATTTTTTATAGTATACATTGTTTATCAAACCGTTACCGGAATTGCAACAGTTCTCACCATGATATTCATGGCGGTAGACCAGACTGTCCGGAACGGCAGCGGTATGTTTGCGGATATTCCGGAATATTCAGCTGCTCCGTTTTGGGGAATGTCGACAGTTTCCAGTATATTTATCATAATTTTATATGCCGGCGTAACCGTTGGTTTGTATTTTTGGACTGTGCGTCTGATAAAACGGAAACTGAATATGTAAGAAACTTTTATGAAATGGGGGAATAAGTTATGTATGAACTGATTACTTGGGGCGTTATACTTATCGTAGCCGTGATTGTAGAACTTTCTACGGCACAGTTAGTGTCAGTTTGGTTTGCGGCAGGGGCTCTTGTGGCATTTTTGGTATCCCTGTTAACGAACTGGGGATTGGCAGGGCAGTCTGTAGTCTTTGTTTTGGCGTCGGGAATTTTGCTTTTGCTGACAAGACCTCTTGCAAAGAAGTTTAAGCCCAAATTTGTTCCGACAAATATGGAACTCTTGGTAGGAGATACTGCCGTAATCACTGAAGAAGTCGATAGCGAACGCGGAACCGGACGCGCAAAATTAAGCGGTACGGAATGGTTTGTTATTTCCGAAAGCGGCGAACCGATCGAACCGGGCACTTCCGTAGAAATAAAAGCCATTGACGGAATAAAGCTGGTAGTAGGTGTAAAACATCCGGCGGTTAATAAACGCTGAACACCGGATTGAATAAAGCCTGTTTAAATCCTCACATCGAGAATTTAAGCAGGCTTTGTTTTGTTGCCGCAATTTTCAGTCTGTCTAAACGGGCTTTGTTTTGTTGCCGCAAATTTTCGGTCTGTCTAAACGGGCTTTGTTTTGTTACCGCAATTTTCAATCTGTCTAAACAGGCTTTGTTTTGTTGCCGTAAATTTTCGGTCTGTCTAAACAGGCTTTGTTTCACTTACTCGAAATTTTTCAGCCTGTCCAGAGCTACCGTTTCCCATTTCGTACCGGGCATTCCGTAGTTGGCGAACGGAACGATTGCGATACCGCCTCTGGGCGTGAAATTCCCATGCACCTCAATATACTTGGGCGACATCAGTTTTATGAGGTCTTTCATAATAATATTAACGCAATCCTCATGAAAATCCCCGTGATTGCGGAAACTGTGCAAATAAAGTTTGAGGCTTTTACTTTCAACCATCTTCTCATACGGGACATACCGCACAGTAATTTGAGCAAAATCCGGCTGACCGGTAATCGGGCACAGACTTGTAAATTCCGGACAGTTAAACTTTACAAAGTAGTCATTATCCGGATGCTTATTTAAAAAAGTTTCCAGAAGTTCCGGACTGTAATCATAAGCAAATTCAGTACGTTTATTGCCCAATAAGGTAAGGTTTTCTTTTTCTCTCATGTAAATGCTTTCTCCCTTTCAATACAGGTTGCACATTTTCCGCACGGAATTTCCCCGCCTTCATAACAGCTCCAGGTTAAACCGTACGGAACATCCAATGCCAGACCTTTCTGCACCAGTTCCCTTTTGGTAAGCGTTATGAACGGAGCGGAAACCTTTAACTGTCTGCCGCTGCCCTCGTATACAGCCTCGGATATGGCGGCGTTGAATGTTTCGGAACAGTCGGGATAAGCTGCATCCGCATCAGTTTTATGCGCTCCGTAATATATCACGGAGCATCCGTGCGAAAGTGCGGTACTTGCGGCGACCGACAGGAACAGTCCGTTACGGAACGGTACATATGTCTGAGGTATTTTCTGTCCGGTATCATATGCACCCTGCGGAATTTCTCTCCCGCTTTCCTTAAGCAGCGAACACTCAGAGCCCGCAAAAACATCTGTTAAATCAATCTGTATCAGCTTTGTGACGTAATATTCCGCTAAAGCCTTAGCTGACGAGAGTTCCCTGTCATGTTTTTGTCCGTAGCTTATACACAGGGTCAAGACATTTTCAGATCCGTATTCCTTTACGGCAACGGCAAGACAGGTAGCGGAATCCACCCCGCCGCTTAACAGTACCAAAGATTTTTTTATTGAATTTTCTTTCATTGGTTTCCTTTCATTTTTCCGAGTTTTACGGTAGTAACCGTCTGTGCCGATGTTTTTTTTATGCCTCTGGCAGTCATGCAGCTATGGGAGGCCTTTACTGTCACGGCAACATCCGGGGTATCCGCCGCAATTGAAACAATCTGAGCAATATCCGAAGTTATCCGTTCCTGTAACTGCAAACGCTTACCTGCCATGTCACAGATTCTCGCAATTTTACTCAGTCCCAATACCTTTCCGTTAGGGATATATGTTACTTCCGCAGTCATATTGTACATAAGCGCGATATGATGTTCGCAGTAACTGAAAAATTCTATGCCGCTTACTGTAATTGCATTCTGTGAGTCTGAAAGGCAGTCATCGGTAAATGTTTTTGAAAACATACCGGCAATTTCTTCGTTGGTATAGTTCATTCCCTCAAACATTTCCTCAAACATAGCCGCAGCACGCACGGGTGTTTCCTTAAGTCCCTCACGTTCAGGGTCATCGCCCAAAGCTTCTAAGATTCCGCGTATATGAAAAGTTAATTTTTTCTTATCCATCACCTTATACTCCTCTTGTATCCTTATCCCAGATAAATTTATGCAATTGCAGGGATAATTTCACATCATTGAGTTTATGTTCTTTCATAAATTCAACGATTTCAGAGATTTCTATTTTCCCGAATACCGGACTGAAATGAATATTTACAGATTTCAGCAAACTGAACTCATATATAACCTCAAGCGCCCTTTCCATGTCGTTTTTAGTTCCGATAACAAATTTTACAGTATCGTCAGGCAGCAAAAACATGAAATTACCCGTTAGCATACTCAGTTCCATGCCGCTTGAGGGCAGTTTGTAATCCATAGTAAAATGCACAGGATAGTGTGAAAAACCTGATATATCGACACTGCCGTTAGTTTCAATTTCAATATACAGCGGTCTCTTGCTGTAATAACAAAGCAAATTGAGAATTTCGGCAATTCCCTGCTGAAGTAAAGGCTCGCCGCCTGTAAGGGTTACATTTTTTATGCCTGTCTTATTTACATATGAGAGAATGTTTCTGGCGCTCAAAGTTTCTGTGCATAAATTTTTTTTGTTCGCCCATGCCGTATCACAGTACGAACAGTTCAGATTGCAGCCGCAGAAACGTATAAAAACCGCTAATTCACCGGACTTCTCACCTTCCCCGTTTATGCTTATAAATTTCTCGGCGACAGCAGCAGTATCAAATATACTGAAAGCCCGGCCTCTTCTCCGCCACTGATGTTTCGGACGTATAAATTTCCTTAACAGTCCGGACGGCAAAATGTTCCGTATATGCCTTACGTCAAATCTTTCAGTCATACGGCTTGCTCCCCATATTCCGCCATATTCCCGGGAGTTTCATATACTTTAACGGCAGCCGTCCTGAACCCGGCGGAAACAAGACAGTCATAGAAATATTTTGCAAAATTTTCAGCGGTAGGACGAAAATCCATTTTGACAAGACTGAAATTCTCACTTTCGAGCGCCGCAACCGTTGAAGATTTCAGAGTGCCGTCCTGATAAATCAGCCTATGGTCAAGCCTGTCCGCAAGCCTGTTCAATTCGGATTTTAACTCAGAAAAATCCGTAACCATACCGTCAGAAAGTGTATCACTGCTCACTCCCGCAATTACAGTCCATCTGTGTCCGTGGATATTGCGGCATTTGCCCCCATGACCGTAAAGGAAATGTGCCGAATCAAATGCTGTCTGTACTTCGATTTTATACAAAGTCACTCACCTCACAAAGATTGATATGTTAACTTCCACTGTTCATTATATCATACTTTAAAAAAATGTCAATAGACGGTCAAAAAAATTTTAAAAAAGACTTGCATTTTGTGAACAGATGTGTTATAATATCTCGGTGATGTTTTAATACAGCGATGATTTTTCTTAAAAAGGAGGTGTCATAATGGCTAAATGTCATATATGCGGAAAAGGCGTTTCCTTTGGCATAAAAGTTTCCCACTCCCACAGACGCTCGAACAAAATGTGGAAACCGAATGTAAAAAGGGTTAAAGCTATTGTCAAGGGTACACCCTGTCATATCTATGTTTGCACAAGATGTCTGCGCAGCGGCAAGGTAGAAAGAGCAGTATAGCCGTTTCTAACGGCTATGGTCTCGGCAAAGCCGAGACCCGCACGCAAACGCGTGCGTCGATGAGAATAGGCTTAGCCTATTCTCAGTCGAAATTACTGTACTGAAGTTCTAACCCGGACATTTTTGTCTGTAACTGTCTGATATCAGGCTTGTCCCGGCAACCTAAATGAGAGGATTCCGGAACAGGTCTGCTGACTGAAATAAAGGGGGATCAGTATGCTTAAGGCATTCGGTTCAAGAAAGATATTGACGCAAACACCCTATTTTAAGTTAATGGAGGAATTGATTTGCACAAAGGAAATACAGTCCCTTAAAGAATATACACACCACAAAAAAACAACACGTTTTCAGCACTGTCTTAATGTGTCATACTATAATTACGTGATATGCAGGCGGTTTGGTCTTGATGCGTATGCCGCCGCACGTGCCGGTTTGCTTCATGACTTGTTTTTTTACGACAGCACGGCATATAAAAAGCACCGCGGTCATAAACACTTAAGAAAGCACCCGCTTGTGGCAGCCGAAAACGCACAGCAATTCGGGCTAAGTCCGCTCGAATTGGATATAGTGAAAAAACATATGTTTCCTATTACTTCAGCTTTGCCGAAGTACAGGGAAACGGTCGTTATAATTTTTGTTGACAAATACTGCGCTTTATTGGAGTATTTTAGACCCGTGGTTCGGAAGATGTTTAAATGTGCTTAGGGTCTGCCATTTGGGAAAATAAGGAGATTAAAATTATGTTTCAGCATTATTTAATGTTTGGCGGGGATTGCGAAGACGCTCTGAAAACCTATGAAAAGGCATTTGGAGGCAAAATTTCTGAAATTTGTAAATACGGCGATCAGGAAGGTTTTGCGGAAAAAGAAGAACAGAAAAACTTGGTTATGCACTCGACTTTTGTCTTAGACGGCGGCAATATCATGTGTGCGGATTATCCTTATAAAACAACTCCCGGTGACAATACTTTTGTAATGCCGTCTCTCAAAACAGTTGGCAGGATCAAAAAAGCGTGGGATGTTTTAAAAGAAAACGCCGTAATCTTTGAGGACTTGGCTCCTTGCTTTTTTGCTGAAATCTACGGCACATTGCGTGATAAGCACGGTATCAACTGGATGCTGATGATTGAGAAAGAACCTGAATGTACCTGTACTGATGAATGTGCAAGCGGATACAATCCGAACTGTACTTGCACCCACCCTGACTGTCATTGCCGGGAAGCTGACAGACAGGTGTAATTATTGACAGTCTGACTTTTAACAAAAACTGAAACCGAGAGGTGAAAATGGAAAAAATTACAGCGTTGTGTAAATCAAGGGGATTTATTTATCCGGGTTCTGAAATTTACGGAGGACTTGCCAATTCGTGGGATTACGGGCCTCTTGGAGTGGAACTGAAAAATAATATCAAAGCGGCATGGTGGAAAAAATTTGTAAGAGAATGCCCGTATAATGTCGGGTTAGACTCGGCAATACTTATGAATCCGCAGGTTTGGGTGGCATCCGGTCATGTCGGCGGATTTTCTGATCCGCTTATGGACTGCAAGGCTTGCAAAACGAGACACCGTGCGGATCAGTTAATAGAAACACAGTCCGATGAAACCGTGGGCGGATGGACTTTTGAACAGATGACGGATTATATCAAAGATCACAGTATTAAATGTCCGGATTGCGGTGCGTCTGATTTTACTGATATACGCCCGTTTAATCTGATGTTTAAAACCTTTCAGGGAGTTACAGAAAGTACAAAAAGTGAACTGTACCTCAGACCGGAAACGGCGCAGGGAATTTTTGTTAACTTTATGAATATACAGCGCACTTCGCGCAAGAAAATCCCATTCGGCGTGGCACAAATCGGAAAATCTTTCCGTAATGAAATTACACCCAAGAACTTTATTTTCAGAATCCGTGAATTTGAACAGATGGAACTTGAGTTTTTCTGCAAGCCGGGCACAGACCTTGAATGGTTTGAATATTGGAGAAGTTTTTGTTTCAATTGGCTGCTGTCGCTGGGTCTTAAGGAAGAAAAACTTAAACTGCGTGACCATAATGCGAAAGAACTCTCATTCTACTCAAAAGCTACTACGGATATAGAATACCTGTTCCCGTTCGGCTGGGGGGAACTGTGGGGGATTGCCGACAGAACTGACTACGATTTAAAGCAGCATATTAAGGAAAGTAATAAGCCGCTTGAATATTTTGACCCGGAAGACGGCTCTAAATTCGTGCCGTATGTTATTGAACCGTCTTTGGGAGCCGACAGGGTGGCTTTGGCGTTTTTATGCGATGCGTATGAGGAGGAACAGCTCCCGGACGGGGATACAAGAACCGTTATGCACTTTCATCCGGCACTGGCGCCGGTAAAGGTCTGCGTTCTTCCGCTTGTGAAAAAACTCAAAGAACCTGCGTACAAGCTGTATGAGGAGCTTATTAAGAATTTCGCATCGGAATATGATGAAACAGGTGCGATAGGCAAGAGATACCGCCGTCAGGATGAAATCGGCACACCGTTTTGTGTGACATATGATTTTGATACACTTGAGAAGGATAACTGTGTAACCGTGCGCGACCGTGACAGTATGCTTCAGGAACGCGTAAATATTAACGGATTGGTTGAGTATTTAAATGAGAAGCTGAAATAAGGAGCCCTGAGTTTATGCAGTGGTATGATTTATTCGATAAAGAACATGAGCCAACGGTATCTGAAGTATCGGAATTTATTGCTGCACCGTTGTGGTCTGAATTAGCCGATTATATGCGGCAGACATATAACGCCGAACCGAATCTTTCTTACAGCAGCTGTGCTATGGACGGCGGTATTTGGAAAGGCTGGAATGTCAAATACAAAAAAAGCGGTAAATCGCTGTGTACGCTTTACCCGAAGCAGGGATACTTTCTCTTGCTGATTGCAGTCAGTGTGAAAGATATTCCGGAAGCCGATTTGCTTGCTCCGCTTTTTGGAGATTATGTGAAAAATCTGTATAACACTGCGGAAGTAGGAAAAAATTACGGTAAGATGTTAGGGCTTGAAGTTACGGATGAGGAAATTCTCCGTGATGTAAAAAAGCTGATTGAATTGCGTGTCAGACCGCGAAATAAAAAATAGGAACTGTCAAACTCACTTTGACAGGACATTAAATAACCTCCGGTAAGCCGCATTTACGTTGTAAATGTAAGAGAGTTTATCGGAGGTTATTTTGATGCTCACAGTCCGAAACTGATGGACAGAGCGTTATTAACTTTATCCATAGCCGTCAAATCCAATTCGCCCATACGCTCTTTAAGACGCTTTTTGTCTATTGTGCGTATTTGCTCTAAAAGTACGATACTGTCCTTGGAAAGGCCGCAAGAAATAGCATTTACAGGAATGTGAGTAGGAAGGTTCGCTTTTTCCCGTTGACTGGTAATAGCGGCTGCAATGACAGTGGGACTGTGTTTGTTTCCCACGTCATTCTGAACAATAAGTACCGGTCTGATTCCGCCCTGTTCTGAACCTACGACAGGACTTAAATCCGCATAATAAATTTCTCCCCTTTTTATAATCATTTGAACTGTGCGGAGGCAGTAAGACTAAAATTTGTCTCTGCCTTTCATACCGCAGTAATGCGGCTTCAGCTTACCCGCTCCTCCTTTATATTTGTTTAACGTTGTTATTTAAATTATTAAACAGAAATGACAGCAGTCTAATTTCACGTTTAATGTTTATATGTTTATAGTTACCATAAATTAATACTTTTATACAAAAAAGACGGATTTAAACCCGCCTTTTTTGTACGTTACCTAAATTTCGCTGACTTTTTTTATCCCGAATATGGCACGTAAAATCCCTGATAGGATTATCGGGCATTTGATTGTTACGATTTTCATATGTAAGACCTCCTTTACTAATATCTTATTCAAAATATTTTTTTGTGTTACTGTAAAGACAGACCATCCGGTTGGTATACTTTGTCCGTTTTTACAATAAGTATTATATAAGGAGGGATAAAAAAATGGGAAACATTAATAACGCAGTATATGCGGAACCTTTAAATTGGTTAAATGAACAGTTTGCTGTTAAGGAAAACATCCGGCCTGAAATGCCCGCCGATTCTAAGAACGGAAGGCGGACGGAAATCGACACCAATCGGCAACAGCACTCTAATGAAACAGATCGCTTAAAAAGCCATCCTGACTGTAAGCATTCGGGAAGCACGGAAAAAAACGCAGCGGAGGAATTCGATTCCGTAAATGACACAGCATTCTTTGAGCATTCCGAAAATAATGTCACAGACTGTTTGCCTGCACTTACACAGCCCGGCAGACGGCAGGAAAATGTCACCGGCAACTCAAAAATTGAGGTGCTGATTATGCAATGTATACTGTGCATAATCATTTGTTTGATTTTCATGCTTATAAACATATTTTTCACAGAGATTTGCGCGGATTTTTTAAACCTTTTTAAAACTTACAGCCGTGAACCGAATACGGAAATAATTAAAGGATTTATTGATTGGACGGTTGCAGTTTTTGGTAAATTAAGTGAAATTTAGAATACGGGATACAGACATACAGTTTGATTTCGGCTTTTTTGCCGCTTTATGTATAATGGCGCTGATTATGCCATATCTGCTGTTTCTATACGGACTTATCGGAGCATTTATCCACGAATTAGGACATATTACAGCAATCTGCTGCTGCGGTGACGGTGTAAAAAAAATGCACTTCCTAATCGGCGGTATAAAAATAATACGGCAAAGAAAACGGTTACTGTCCTATAAGCAGGATTTAATCATTATGTTTGCAGGTGCATTCGCCAATATCATCGCTGCGGTATTGCTCTTATGTGCAGGAAACAGACAGGCTGGATGTATAAACCTATGCCTTGCATTTTTTAATTTGCTGCCGCTGCCGCATCTTGACGGCGGAGATATAGTCTGTACCATCAAAGAAATGCTGCAATAGAATTTCTTTGCGGCAAGCAACAGCAATCGACAAAAGAACCGTCCGAAGACATTCTTAAATGTCTCCGGCTCTTCATTCCTTAACCACGCCCCCTGAAAGGGCGCGGTTAATTGAATTGCTGCTATTGGTTTTGCTCACTTCGGAACTGTTCCCTTATCCACAGTCCCCATTCGGACATTACATCATCTGACCAGTCGGAATATACGGCACTTTTGAACGCACAGCTGCTTTCATTTTTGTTACCGAGATTCCATGCCATATAGCTAACGTTGTATTTATTCATTAAATCCATCCACTGCTGTCCCGAAGCAGTGTCATTCACACCGTTGCCTGAGGAATCACAAATTGCGAACTCTGAAACAAATACAGGCAGTCCGCTTGATACACACGATTCAAGTCTGTTACGTAAATAATCCCCATGTGTCCCGGCATAGAAATGCAAAGTATACATAATGTTGTCAAACTGAAGCGGCGACTGCTGTGCCTTATCTATATCCTGACTCCATGTAGGCGATCCGACAAGCACAATTGCATCGCTGTCATTTTCTCTGATTACGGGGATTACTTCGTTTGCATAACTTTTAACAGTATCCCAGTTTATGGCAGATCCGTTAGGTTCATTGCAAATTTCATACAGAACATTGTCACGGTCTTTATAAAGTTCCGACAGCTCATCGAAAAATGCAATTGACTCGGCTTTATACTTATGCGGATCGCCGTTGTTGGACTGCCCCATATTTTCATTAAGTATATGCCAGTCGATAATCACATACATTCCAAGCTGTGTAGCATAATCCACACCGTTTTTGACCAGATTTTTCAGCTCTTCACGTTTGTATTCCGTAGCAATTCCGTATCCGTTGGTTTCGGAGGTGTACATGGCAATACGCACACAGTTTGTATTCCAGTCATCACGCAATGTTCTGAATGTGTCCTGACTCACATATCCCGGATACCATGCTATTCCATGTGTTGACATACCGTAAAGCTGGTACTTCTCGCCGTTCTTGTCTACAAGATCCGGACCGTTCACACTGAGTTTGCCATGTTTTGCGAAAGGCGTTTCCGAATCCGGTATTTTCGGTTCTGAAGTTTCGGACTCAGATGTCTCGGATTCGGAAGTTTCCGGCTCTGAAGTTTCTGACCCGGATGTCACAGATTCGGATGTCTCTGGCTCAGATGTTTCCGACGATTCCGGCTCGAACATCAATCTTTTAAGTAAGGTCAAATCCACAACATCTAATTGGTCATTGCCCTCCTGTTCATAGTAAACGCTCCTGTCATATTCCCCGGCAGGAAACTCCGTAATCTGTGCTGTCAAATAACTTTTAAGCTCATAGACAGCAGCCTCAGATGAAAGCGGAGCACCAGCCGCATTTGCAGTTAGCAGCCCGGTTCCCAAAGTCATTGCCGTCATTAGACTTACCGCTGAGACGGCAGTCTTTTTTAAATTAAACATAATTATAACCTCTCCTTGATTAATTGTCCCATTTCCGAACAGGACACGTTTTTTTCCGCGGACACGCCGTCCGCCGTCAGATCAGCAGTTCTATAGCCGTCATTTAAAACAGACAGTACCGCATTTTCGATTGCCAAAGCGGCATCTTTAAATTTGCGGCCTTCCTGTGCCGCAGCAGCGAGAGAGTGATCCAGCATCATAGAAACAGACAGTATCATTGCTATCGGGTTAGCAATGTCTTTGCCGGCAATATCAGGCGCGCTGCCGTGGATAGGTTCGTACAGCCCTAGCGACCCGCCGCCCAAAGAGGCACTCGGAAGCATACCGAGTGACCCGGTAAGCATACTTGCCTCATCCGATAAAATATCCCCGAAAAGATTTTCTGTAACTATAACATCGAACTGCATAGGATTGCGTATTAACTGCATGGCACAGTTATCTACAAGCATATCCTGATACTCCACATCCGGATATCCGGATTTTACTTTATGTGCAATTTCACGCCAAAGTCTGGAAGAATCCAACACATTTGCCTTATCGACCGAGTGCAGTTTCTTTCTGCGTTTCATTGCCAGTTCAAAACCCGCACGAACTAACCGTTCTATTTCAAAATCCGAATATGTCATTGAATCCGTTGCGGTTTTTATGCCCTTACTGTCAGTGGATGTGGAGCGTTTCCCGAAATACGCACCTCCTGTAAGCTCCCGCACAATTACCAAATCAAGCGGAGTTTCTGCCGTACTCAGCTTTAAAGGACTTGCACTGCTTAACGCCGAAAATAATTTCACAGGACGTATATTCGCAAACAGTCCCAACGCACCGCGTAAACCTAACAGTCCCGCTTCAGGACGCAAATGTCCGGGTAAGCTATCCCATTTAGCACCTCCTACCGCACCTAACAGCACCGCATCCGACTGCATACAAACGCTGAGAGTTTCTTCCGGCAAAGGAACACCCGTTTGATCAATTGCACATCCTCCCATTAACACATCCGTGAATTTACACTCAAATCCGAATTTTTCTCCCGCCCGGACGAGCACATCCAATGCCTGATTAACAATCTCAGGCCCGATTCCGTCCCCTTTTATTACTGCTATATTCAATTTATTCCTCCGCTGTTAACTGTTTTTAAGAGCCCGCCCGCACTGATGATTTTCTTAATAAAGTCCGGAAAGGGCTGTGCCTGATATGATTCATTCCGGGTAAGGTTCGTAATCACACCCGTGTCAAAATCTATTTCCACCTCATCACCGCCGTTTATTTTCTCCGCCGCTTCTGGGCATTCAAGTATAGGCAGAGCGGTATTTATGGCATTGCGGTAAAAAATCCTCGCAAAAGTAGAAGCAATTACACATGAAATACCGCTTGCTTTGATGGCAATCGGTGCGTGTTCACGTGAGGAACCGCATCCGAAATTATTCTGAGCGACCATAACATCGCCTTGCTTTACATTCTTTACAAAATCGGCGTCAATGTCTTCCATACAGTGCATTGCCAATTCGCTGTGATTTGAGGTATTAAGGTATCTTGCGGGGATAATAACGTCCGTATCAACGTTATCCCCGTATTTGTGCACTCTTCCTTTTGCGTTCATTAACGAGTTCCTCCATAGCTTTTCTTTGCATAACTTTCTTAAAAGTAATCTTTTGCTCCTTAGCCTTATCAGTTCCCGAACTGCTGAAAAAGACAGCTTCAGGATCAAGTGTCAAACTTCTTAAGTGACAGTAACCTGTCTTCTGAGTTCTTTCCATAACAGTAACTTTGGAAAGTTCCCCATGTGATCTGAGGTATTCTAAGTCACTGTCCGTAAGCGGTAATCCGCACAGTATTTTCCATTCTATCCTTGCAAGTTCTTCATCCTGTAAACTGAAACCGGAATTTAATTTTGCGGAATCGGAATTCCTCCTAAAGTTACGGACAAATTCCGTAACATTCATACGCATCATATCTGTTTCTCCTATCGTTATATACTCTTGAACACTGCGTGTTCGGCGCGTTCTTTGCGACACACACTGCTGTTTTACACAATGCTGACATATGCTCAAAAGCGCATAAATCTGTCAAAAATCACCTGTTCACTATTAATTTCACTATACCTTCTTTCGTAAGGTCAAACTCTTTGAGTAATACATCCCCCGGCCCCGAATGTCCGAATACATCATTTACTCCAAGCTTTTTTACCCTTACAGGGCATTTTTCCGACGTAACAGCCGCAACCGCATCACCCAGTCCGCCGATTACACTGTGCTCTTCCAAGGTTATGATTTCTCCTGTTTCTCTTGCCGCTTTCAGAATAATTTCCTCATCAACCGGTTTCACCGTCGGCATATTAATTACCCGCACACTGACTTTACCGCTTAATTCCTCAGCCGCCGCCATAGCCTGCGGCACCAAAATCCCGCAAGCTATAACCGTAATATCTGTTCCGTCACGCAAAAGCACGCCTTTACCGATTTCAAACTTATACGAACTGTCATTGAAAATACTTACAGGCAGCCGTCCAAACCGCAAATATACCGGGCCTTTATGCAGAATTGCCGCCTCAACCGCGGCTTTCGCCTCTATGTCGTCTGACGGAACTATTACCGTCATCCCCGGTACCGTCCGCATAAGAGCTATATCTTCACAGCACTGATGCGTGGCTCCGTCCTCTCCTACGGATATGCCCGCATGGGTTGCCCCGATTTTTACATTTAAATGCGGATATCCTACGGAATTGCGTATAATTTCATATGCTCTGCCGGCGGCAAACATCGCGAAACTGCTTACAAACGGAATCTTCCCCGCCGCCGCAAGTCCCGCCGCAACTCCCATCATATTTGCCTCCTGAATACCGCAGTCAAAGTGCCTGTCAGGATATGCTTTTCTGAAAATCGCCGTCTTAGTTGCTTCGGCAACATCGGCATCAAGCACGACTAAATCCGGATACCTGTCCGCTAAATCACGCAGTGCTTCCCCGTAACTGTCCCTTGTCGCTTTCTTTTTATTTACGGCATTACCGTCTTGCCGCAGTTCTTTTTCTGATAATTCTGCCATCGGTTAATCCTCCAACTGTTTAAGGCACTCGGCCAATTCTGACATTGCCATTTCGTACTGCTCCTGATTGGGAGCCATTCCGTGCCAGTTTGCCGCATTTTCCATGAATGAAACACCTTTGCCTTTTACGGTTTTCTGTATTATCACCGTCGGTTTTCCGCTTGTTTTTTCAGCGTCTTCAAATGCCTGTTCAATCCGGTCAAAATCGTGACCGTCTATGCATACGGTATGCCATCCGAATGCCCTGAACTTTTCGTCAATCGGATAAACAGACATAATATCCGAAACTTTTCCGTCAATCTGCAAGTTATTGTTATCGACTATTGCCGTTAAATTATCAAGTCCGTAATGTGAGGCAAACATTGCCGCTTCCCAGACCTGCCCCTCTTGAATTTCTCCGTCGCCCAGCACCGCATACACCCGATAACCCGCACGGTCTGTTTTTCCGGCAAGCGCCATTCCGCAAGCCGCCGAGAAGCCCTGTCCAAGCGAGCCCGTACTCATATCCACTCCCGGAACAGTCCCCATTACGGGGTGTCCCTGCAATCTTGAACCGATTTTACGCAAAGTTTTTAATTCGTCCACAGGAAAAAAACCGCTGTATGCCAAAACAGAATATAACACAGGTGCGTTATGCCCTTTAGACAGCACAAAACGGTCGCGTTCCGGATTGCCGGGGTTTTCCGGATCAACATTCATTCGCATCATATACAGATATGTCAGCGTATCGGCAAGCCCCAATGAACCGCCCGGATGACCTGACTTCGCATTATAAACACCCTCAACAACACCCATCCGCACCCTGCACGCCATAGCTTTCAACTGCTTTTTCACCGCTGTATCCATTGTTTTCCGGCACTCTCCTTAAAGTTAGTGTATCTGATATTTTTTCAAAACATCTTTAAAATATTCGGGCAATTCCGAAACGAACTCCATATAACCGCCGCTTGCCGGATGCACGAACCCGATTTTTCTTGCGTGCAGGCACTGTCCGTTCGTTCCCTTATCCGCACTGCCGGAATTTCCGTAAACCGTATCCCCCAGTATCGGGTGACCGATATACGCCAAATGCACACGGATCTGATGTGTTCTTCCGGTTTCAAGTTTTAACCGCAAGTATGTGTATTTGCCGATTTCCTCTATCACTTCGTAATGCGTTACCGCTTCCTTTGAATTTTTCAGTGTAACGCACATTTTTTTTCTGTCCGTACTGTGCCTGCCAATGGGTGCGTTTATACTTCCGGCACATTCCCTGAAACGCCCCAGCGCCACTGCTTCATACTCACGCGTAAAACTGTGCTGTTTAATCTGTTCCGCCAAGCCGCGGTGCGAGGAATCGTTTTTCGCCACTATCAGCAATCCGCTTGTGTCTTTGTCAATCCTGTGAACAATTCCCGGACGAATAACCCCGTTTATTGCCGACAGTCTGCCCTTGCAGTGATACAGCAGCGCATTAACCAATGTTCCCGTATAATTACCGGCAGCCGGGTGAACCACCATTCCTTTAGGCTTGTTCACCACCAGTAAATCCCCGTCCTCATACACAATCTCCAACGGTATATTTTCCGGTTCGGCACTCATTTCCACGGGTTTTGGCAGACTGACTTCCACAACATCCCCTGCTTTAAGTTTATGACTTTTGACAGTTTGTATGCCGTTAACCAAGACATTCCCGATTAATTTCTGCAATGCCGAACGTGTCATTTCAGTGTTTTTCCCGGTTTGCCCGCTGTCTTGGAGCAATCCGGAATTTTCGGAAAGCCACTTATCAAGTCTTTGTCCGGTTGTATCAACTGTAATTTTCATTTTCCGCTTTCTCTGAAAAAAGGTATATCATCTTTACCGAAAAACACCGTGAGCATTAACAGAACTGTCCCTATTACCACACAGCAGTCCGCAAAATTGAACACATAAAACTTAAACAAGGCAATATCTATATAATCAACCACATATCCGTACAGAAGCCTGTCAATCAAATTTCCTGCGCCGCCTCCGGTTATAAGCGTGATGCTTAAGGTAAGCAGCCAATTGCTGCCCTTAAAGCTTTTAACCATTAAAAAAACACACCCGGCAAGCAAAACTGCCATCAAAACGGTCAAAAACATACCCTTGCCCTCAAGGATTCCAAACACCGCTCCCCGGTTCTCAACATAGGTTAAGTCTATTATTCTCGTATCGCCGATTTTTATAAACTCTGCCGTTCCGATAGCTGCAAGTCCGTCCAGTACCCATATCTTTATCACACGGTCAACCGCTATGAGCACAGCTGTCAATATAAAATAAAGTACCAATTAGCCTCCTTTTACGACACCGTCTCTTAACAGTTTCAAGATCGCTTCTTCGGTTGGCAAATCATAATCACCGGTGAGGCTGTGCTTATGATATACTACCCCGTCTTTATGATTCCGAAGTATATATTTGGCAAAGTTATCTATTCCGTCTTCTTTGATACACTTAACGAAGGTTCTTATTCTTAGATTATCCTTAAACACACCCTTATCACAACAAAATTTAGAACACTCCCAGCATCCTTTCAGACCTCTGTCTTTGCAGCAATCGTAGTGAAAGCACCCTTCCGGCGACAGTCTCTCACCGCAATGATCATCAGAACGGCAGCTGCAGCTGCCGTCAGCTTTGCAGAAACAGCACAGCAGCCCGCAGCACGAAATAGATTTCTTTATTTGTCTAACAGTCATTTTATCACACATATTCCCAATTACAGTAATTTCGATGTTGAACAGGAGAAGTACATCCTCATCAATGCACACAAATGCGTGCGGGGTCCCGGATTTGCCCATACCATAGCCGCCAGAAACGGCTGTGGCTGCTGGGTTTTCTAAATATTAATTCCCAACCGCCGCCGCACAACGCCTGCATAACGCCGGATGGTCTTCACTTTCTCCGACAGTGGTGCTGTAAATCCAACAACGCTCGCATTTCTCACCTTCGGCAGCTGTTACG
>JAISVP010000098.1 GCA_031271475.1 Oscillospiraceae bacterium
TTGGCTTTTCTAGGCAAAATTCCGCAGTAATGCTTGCGCCTTACAAGGAATTTTAACGCTGAAAAACGGAAATTTTGCTGAAAATGACACTTGCCAAAAGATATTGAACAGGCTCTAAGGGGGGCTGATGTGTGAAAGTTAAAAGTATTGTTTTGTGCACGGTACTCCTGATTGTATTTGCGGGATGTGAAAAGTCCGGATTTCCGGCGGAATCTACAGCCGAACCCACAGTAACAGAAGAATTTCCTTTAGGGGATCCGTTTGCGGAGCGTTTGCCCGTCCCCACAGACGAAACTGCCGCGGACACGCCGGAGTTTTATGTTAAGTTAGAAGCCGAGAATGCGGAGATTGCGGGCGGAATGTATATATCCTCAAGACGCACCGGATTTTCCGGAACCGGATATGCGGGAAGTATTGACAGCATTGCCAACGCTGAAACATTACCGCCGGAAACATCGAATGAATCATCGGATGAAACATCAGGAACTTCCGCGTCATCGTCCGAACCCGGAGAAGTCCGCGAAGGCAGCGTAACATTCAAAACGGATTTTGAATCGTCACGGCACTACAGCATAAGCATCTGTGCGGCGGCTGACAGACCCGCGGAAATTACAGTGTCGGCAAACGGTGAAATTGCCGGAATGTTTGATATAGACGAAAACAGAACGGGACGGTTTCTTAAGATAACGCTTGCGAAGTTTTTTTTAACATCCGGGAACACCGAAATAAAAATCAGCGGCGGCGGATTCGATTTGGATTATATTGAAATTAAGGGAAACAGCGAAGAAATCTCAACGCCTGAATTCGCGGTTCCGGATGACCCGTGCAATCCGAATGCCGGAGACAGCGCGCGTGCTCTGTATGCATTCCTGAAAGAAGGTTACGGCACCCGTACGGTTACGGGACAGTATGTGTCCGACCCCCAAAACAGGGAGCTGAATTTAATCCGTGAAGCAACAAAGCAATATCCCGCCATACGGTTCGGAATACTGGAGAAAAACGCGGAAACATCCGGGGAATTGAATGCGGTTGCCCAATGGCATGAACTCGGCGGTATAACCGGACTGACATGGAACTGGAATGCGCCCGGAGGCGGCGGACTTTATTCTGACAGTTTTAAGTTAAGCAATGCGGTTACCGATAAAGAAGTCGCCATGCTGCGGCCTGAAAACATAAAAGAAAAGTTAAGCGCGGGCGAAATATCAAGGGAATGTGCGGCAATAATAGAGGATATTGACGGGATTGCAGAACTGTTAAAAGACCTATGGGAAGCTGATATACCTGTTCTGTGGCGGCCGCTGCATCAGGCAGGCAGTGATTGGTTCTGGTGGAGCAAAGCGGATGCGGAAAGTTACAAATGGCTGTGGGAATTAGTATTCATGCGGCTGTCATTTTTCCATGAATTAGACAACCTCATATGGGTCTGGAACGGAATTAACTTCGATTATATGCCGGAACTTTCCATGTTTGACATTGCCTCGGCTGATTTATATCCGGAAAGTGAAGAAGACGCCCCGGCTATGGCAAGGTCGGAACAGGAAATGTTTACCTCGCTGAGCGAAGCGGTAGGAATGGGGAAAATGCTTGCATTAGGGGAATGCGGAGTACTTCCGGATATAGACGCGTCATTCCGCAACCGTTCCGTGTGGCTGTTTTTCGGCTTATGGCACGGCGAATACATCAGTGACGGAAGCGGTAAATTTTCAGGGAAGTACAATTCCGAAGAAGCTTTTTACCGCGTATACAATTCCGAAGGCACAGTAAACCTGTACACACTTAACACTGCGTATTATTAATTTTAAAAGGAGAACTTAATCTATGAACATTGAAACGAAATGTTTGCATTCGGGATACAGCCCGAAGAACACGGAACCCAGAGTAGTGCCGATTTACCAGAGCACAACATATGTTTACGATTCAGCGGAAGACATAGCCGCGGTTTTTGACGATCCGACAAAGAGCCTGATTTACTCAAGATTTGCAAACCCCACAGTAATGGCGGTAGAAGCAAAGATTGCGGATTTAGAATGCGGTACGGCGGCAATGTGTACATCAAGCGGACAGGCAGCGTCACTGCTGTCCGTACTGAATATATGTTCCGCCGGGGACAGCTTTATAAGCACTTCACAAATTTACGGCGGCACATACAATCTGTTTTCGTATACACTGCCGCGGATGGGAATTGAGTGCATTTTTGTAGATGCGAACGCAAGCGAGGAAGAACTGCATAAAGCTTTTAAACCGAACACGAAGCTGGTATTCGGGGAAACTTTGGCAAACGCATCGCTTGCGGTAATGGATATAGAAAAGTTTGCAAAAGCAGCGCATGAACACAACGTCCCGCTGATTGTTGACAACACATTCCCAACACCGGCACTGTGCAGACCTATCGAACACGGAGCGGATATCGTGGTACATTCCACATCAAAGTACATGGACGGGCACGCGGTGCAGGTTGGCGGCGTTATTGTTGACAGCGGGGAATTCAACTGGAATAAAGGGGACTTCCCGGGACTTACGCAGCCGGACGGATCCTATCACGGGATAGTCTACACGGAGACCTACGGGAAGCTTGCGTATATCTTAAAGGCACGTATGCAGTTAATGCGTGATTTCGGGGTTTATTCGGCGGCACACTCGGCATTCATGTTAAATTTAGGACTTGAAACACTTGCGTTAAGAATGGAAAGGCATTCCCAAAACGCACTGGCGCTCGCAAAATATTTACAGACGTCCGACAGGATAGAAAAAGTAGTATATCCCGGACTTGAAGGTGATAAATACTATGATTTAGCAAAGAAATACCTGCCCGGGGGTGCAAGCGGCGTAATAGCCGCAACGGTAAAAGGCGGCAGGGACGGTGCAATGGAATTCATGAACGGGCTTAAGTTAACCTCAAAAGAGGTTCATGTAGCGGACATCCGCACCTGCATACTGCACCCGGCAAGCACCACTCACCGTCAGTTATCTGACGAGGGACTAAAAGCAGGCGGAATCGAGCCGGGAATGGTAAGAATTTCCGTAGGGCTTGAAAGCATAGAAGATTTAATAGAAGACTTTAACGGTTAACTTACGGGTCTGTCCGGAATCTTTTTATGGATGTGCTTTTGTGTTGATTTTTCGCTTTAACAAGGCAAAATTCCGGCAGTAATGCTTTGAGATTTTAACGGTGTTAAGCGGGGAATCAGCCAAAATTACGTCCGGAAAAGGATTTCAGACAGGCTCTTATAGTAGTTTCGACCCCGAACGGGCAAAGCCCAGACCATAGCCGTTATAAACGGCTGTACAGTAATAACAAAGTGAAGGAGTTGTAAGAAATGGCAAGAGTAATGATTATAGGCGCAGGCGGAGTAGCGGGAGTAGCGGCGGCGAAATGCTGTCAGAACAGTGAAGTGTTTACGGATTTATGTATCGCAAGCAGAACAAAGTCCAAATGTGACGCAATTAAGGAGAAACTTCAGGGCAATACCGCAACAGAAATCACCGCCGCACAGGTTGACGCCGACAATACAAAAGAGCTTGTAAAACTTATCAGGAAATATCAGCCGGAACTGGTAATGAATATTGCGCTTCCGTATCAGGATCTTACCGTTATGGACGCATGTGTAGAAGCGGGCGTGCATTATCTTGACACAGCGAATTACGAACCGCCGGAAACTGCAAAATTTGAGTATAAATGGCAATGGGCATACCGTGACCGGTTTGAAAAAGCGGGTCTTACGGCTATACTCGGATGCGGATTTGACCCGGGAGTTACGGGTGTATTTTCGGCATATGCGGCAAAACATTTCTTTGACGAAATTCATTATATAGACATTCTTGACGCAAACGGCGGCGATCACGGTTATCCGTTTGCAACAAACTTCAATCCGGAAATAAACATCCGTGAAGTAACAGCCAACGGAAGCTACTGGGAAGACGGGGACTGGGTAGAAACAAAACCAATGGAAATCAAGCGTGAATTTGACTTTGCGGGAATCGGCAAAAAAGACATGTATCTGCTGCACCATGAGGAACTGGAATCGCTTGCGCTT
>JAISVP010000123.1 GCA_031271475.1 Oscillospiraceae bacterium
TATAGTGAATTCTCTGGTAGAAAAGGGATTGCTTGAGGAAGCCGGACGTCTTGAAGTTCCCGGCAGACCGCTTGCGTTTAAGACCACGGATAACTTTCTCAGATGTTTTGAACTGGAGAGTATAGAGGAACTTCCGGATTTTCGGCCGGAAAAATAGGTGTGTTATGAAAATATTTCTTGCAGTGGTTTTAGTCTTGCTTATTCTGTCAATTATAAATATATCCGCAGTGCTGTTATATGTCGACGGACAGTTTAGGTTTAAGTTGAAATATGCGGGTATTACGCTGTTTTCCAATTCTAAAGCAAGAACCAAAAAAAGAGGAAAGCATCTGTTCAAAAAAGCAGGACATATGAGCAGTGCAAGAAAAAGAACAAATAAAAATCAGTCAAACAGTATGACTGAACGCATAAAAAACTCAGATAAGATGTTAAAGTCAAAGTCTGGAAGCAAGAGTCTTCCGATGTCACACGAACGTCTTCTTGAAATTGTACAAACGGTTTTAGAATCCGGGGAAAGGTTACTGAAAAGTATAAAAATTCGCAGGGTATTCATTGATTTTAAGGTAGGTGACGATGATGCGTTTGTCTGTGCGATGAAGTGTGCGGGACTGAATATCGCAGTCTATAATATTTTGGGATTTTTGTCACAGTATTGTAATATAACCAAGAAAAAAATAAGTATCGAAAGTGTGTACGCTACAGTTCCGGCAGTATACGATTGCGGAGTTACAGTTAAGATGACAACCGCAGGCGCATTGCGGACTGTAATGAGCCTAATGAAAGCGTTTGCAGTGAGGGGAAAGAAATGAATAACAAAATTAACGACATTATGAGCGTTACGATGAATAAAATCAAAGAGATTACAGATGTTGAAACAATAGTCGGGGATCCCATTAAAGTGGATGAAAAAACAACCCTTATACCTGTGTCAAAGGCAAGTTTTGGTTTTGTGGCAGGAGGCAGTGATATACCCGCTAAGATCGAAAAAGAACGGTTCGGCGGCGGGACAGGTGCGGGCGTTTCCATACAGCCTGTGGCATTCATAGTAATTAATGACGGGAATGTAAGGATGATGTCTGTGAATTCACCGTCAAGTGCGGCAGATTTAATTCCCGAACTTTTCACTAAAATATCCGACATAATAGAAACAGTTAAAAAGAATAAAGAAAATAAGACAAAAACTGATACTCATTCCAGTAACAGTTGACGGAATAACAGTATCTGTTAATGTGGTGTGCAATAGTCGTTTCTAATGGCTAAACTGAATCCAAAAACAGCCGGCATTGCCGGCTGTTAAATTAAGAATATTTTAAAATATTTCCATTGTAAACTCACTGTGAAGTTAGAACACCTATCCCAACGCCGGAATCTTCCCGCTGACAAACAATACCATCAGCATTAAGTCCTTGACCGTAACTTCGCCGTCATGGTCAACATCCGCAATATACAGCCGGTCATCGGCAATTGCTTCTTCATCAACAATGTGCTTGGCGAGGGTAACAATATCCGCAGCACCAACCGTGCCGGATGAGTCGAGGTCACCGGGAGTGACGTTCCCGTCAAGCGGAATAAACTCAAACTCATTTTGAACCGCGTAAGTCTCAGCGGCGGTGCCTGAGTAGCCGTAGACGGTGAAGCCGTCTATACGCCTGTAATCGGGAATCCAGTTCATACCGCTATACATATCGGAGTTGATAAAATACCCCAATGCATGCGGTCCTATTTCTGTAACCGAACGCGGAACAGTTACACTTGTTAAACTTAGACAGTCCCGAAAGGCCTCTTCCTTAATAGCAGTTAATCCATCCGGGAATAAAACTGATTCCAAAGACTCGTTCATCGCAAAGGCAGCATTAGGAATAATTTCAAGGCTTTCAGGTAATGTTAACGTTTTTAGGTTACAATTTACAAAAGCCCCAAAACCAAGTTCAGTAAGACTGTTCGGCAAAACAATGTTTTCGAGGTTTTCACAACTGTAGAAAGCCCGTTCACCAATCCCAGTAACCGTATCCGGTATTTCAACGCTTTCAAGTTCACGGTGCTCCTCAAAAGCCCCCATTCCTATACGTGTAATAGGGTATGCAGGACTTGTTTGGTCAATTTCATCACTTGGAATGACAAGATTTATTTGGCTGTATCCGTAATATGCGCTGATTTCCCAGCCGACTTCCGACAAAAAAACCAAACGGTAATCACTTAAATCCTCTGTCTGCGCGGCGTATGAAGGAAAAGCTAAAGTCAGCACAGCCAAAGCCAGAAACGCTGACATCTTTTTAAAAACTTTTTTCATATTCAACCATACTTTCTATTAGTTGAAATTAAATGTACATTTCTTTGTTCTCATAGTTTTTTTTAGTTTTTTGATATTAAACAGCATTTGTTTTCCTAAACTTTCATAGGCCTCACCTGCTCTCAAATGTTCTCATACCGTTGGCAATATGATGAACTTTTGTCAACTTACTGCTAAGTTAAAACAGCTATCCCAACTCCGCACGAGCGGCTTTTCCGCGAAGCGCAAGAGGTTTATTTGCGGATTAATTCAAACATTTACGAACTTACTTTTATGGTGCCGCTGGCCGGGGTCGAACCGGCACGGTATCTCTACCACCGGATTTTGAGTCCGGCACGTCTGCCAATTCCATCACAGCGGCAAGTTTAATTTTGTTATCGTTGGCTTAATAATATTCACCAAGCGTTTTAGTCTTAACATATTATTTATATCACTTCCTTAACGGCTGCTTAACGGCAGCCTGTTCATTCACACGACAGTCAATGTTCCGGAAATAACGGTAAAACCGTCTGTACCTATATCAGACTTTACCAACAGACTGCTCACAGACCTACAGGCGAATACTGCCCGTTACTGTCAGAACAAATCCAGAACAAATGTACCTAAGCTGCCATTGTGGCTTCTTTTTTATTATACCATAAATTTTCAGGTATGTCAATAGGGAATTTAATTTTTTTTTATCTTCTTTGTGTGCGTTGATGAGAACTTCGCTTAGCCTGTTTTCGATTGAAATTACTATGTAAGATTAAACAAGCCCGGATTTAGTGCCGGGCTTATTTAATCCTCATATATTTGAGTGCTTTTCTACAGAATGCGTATTAAGTCATTATTATATCGAACCGTTACCAGTGTATGACAGGAGTATTTGCCGGAATCTGTGTCGCCGGCGGTTTTGGAACTACAGTGGAATTTCCCGGAGCAGGTCTGTACCAGTCACGGTAACCTCCGTGAATAGCTTTACGGGGTTTTACTTTTTTAGGCGTATGCCCGTTGAAAACATCACTTATAACAGTTTCAGCACGTCGAATTCCCCTGTCATGTGCATTTCTCATTCTTGATCTTGTGGTGCTTCCGCAACCGGTCATCAATGCACAGGACAAGCAAACAGCCGCAACTGCAATTATTGTTTTTTTCATGTTTTTTTGCGGTTTCACTTGCCGGAATTAATTCCGTTAAGTGTTACCAGTTCCCCCTTCATCTAAAAAATTGTGTTGCAAATAAAGCAACATCATTATTTTTGACTTTACGGGTGAAAATATGTTAGTAAAAACTTGACTTTAACAGTTCCATAAAAAATAAAAATCACGGGAATTTTCGATTAAAGCATAGACAAATTCATGTTTTGAACAGCTTTAAAAGTATGTTATGCCGTCAAACGGTAAATTTGATACGGGTGTTTCTCCAATATTTTTCAATTGTAATTTCGTTCCCGAACGGGCTAAGTGAAGTCCTCATCAACGCACGCATTTGCGTGCGGGTCTGGGCGAAGCCAAGACCGTAGTATATATTGTAACTACCCGTTTTTATGTTATTTATTGGTAATGCCTGCCGTGGAATCTCAAAATTACTGACCGTGTAATTCAAAAATTGTTTCGGCTATCACCTAAAAATTCCAAAAAAGACTTGACATTTGATCCTCTATCATATATAATGTTTAGTAAGTATTATATGATTATCGCGGAGGTTGTATATGGTTAGAAAATTTAAATGGCTATGTTCAAGCGGAGGATTACTCCGATGTTGGCGGCAAGTAATTTAACACAGTATATTCCGAATTGTCAAATTAAAAATGAAAAGGAGCAATTGTCCTATGAAAACATATCAAAAAATTACCGATTTAATCGGAGGAACTCCCTTGTTGGAACTGTCTGATTACGATCAGGAACCAGGACTGTCAGCGACCGTTCTCGGCAAGTTAGAATACTTCAATCCGGCAGGAAGTGTCAAAGACCGCATTGCCAAAGCGATGATCGAGGACGCGGAAGCCAAGAATCTGTTAAAACCCGATTCTGTCATCATTGAGGCAACAAGCGGCAACACCGGTATTGGTCTGGCATCTATAGCGGCGGCTAAAAAGTACCGAATCATCCTGACTATGCCGGAAACCATGAGCATTGAGCGCCGAAATCTGCTTAAAGCCTACGGTGCGGAACTTGTGCTGACTGAGGGTGCGAAAGGCATGAAGGGTGCTATCGCGAAAGCCGAGGAACTTGCCGCCGAGATCCCGAACAGTTTTATTCCCAGCCAGTTTAACAATCCGGCAAACCCATCCGTGCATAGAGCAACTACCGGTCCCGAAATATGGAATGATACGGACGGTAAGGTTGACATCCTTGTTTCTGGCATTGGTACCGGAGGCACCATTTCCGGAGCGGGCGGTTATCTCAAAGAGAAAAAAACGGATATTAAGATTATCGCGGTGGAACCAGCCGATTCACCGGTGTTATCCAAAGGAACTCCCGGTCCGCATAAGATTCAGGGTATAGGAGCCGGTTTTGTACCGAATACATTGGATGTGTCTATATACGATGAGATCATTACGGTTACCAATGAGGACGCTTTTGAAACCGGACGAAAATTGGCAAAAACAGAGGGGGTTTTGGTAGGGATTTCCTCCGGCGCGGCAGTTTGGGCGGCATTTCAAGTTGCAAAGCGTCCGGAGAATGCCGGTAAAACAATTGTCGTTATCCTGCCGGATACCGGTGAGCGGTATCTTTCCACACCCATGTTTACGGAAAATTAACGGAGGCTTTTTATGAACTGTGAACAATTAAGTATTCCCAAAAAAGTTATTGTGAGATAACCAGCAGGAACTGGCCGTCCGGCAAAATAATGACAGCTCATGAAAATGTGAGGAAATAAGCCGGAATATCAAGGTATTTGCTGATTAATCAAAGTGCGGTAACGGCAATACAGGAGTTGTTAACATTTCCAGTAACAGGTATGTTTCCACGGAACAATCGGCGATAACTTCGGAAGTTATCGCCGATTGTTTTTTATGCTTCAAGCCGGCTTTAACAACAGGCGTATTGCTATACTTGATGCTTTAAAGTAATAATAACAATTTCCGGCCGGTTGAATATTCGCGGAATTACCTTTGTTGATTCCCGCGCCAATCCACGGCTTACGATTAAAACTGTATGCTCAAAGAAGTGTTCACCGTTCGCGTATTTGGGAAACAGTCCCTGATTCGGTGATAACAGGCCGTTTTCAAGTAATAAAGGAAATCTCCATTGCCCGCCGTGGGCATGACCGGATAAAACAAGATCCGGACTAAGCGGTAAAAGCTCTTCAATGCGTTCAGGGCGGTGTGACAGCAATACCGTAAAATGTTCATTTCCGGGTAATTCCTCACTTAAACGGCCGATTTGTTCTTTGTACGGTATCGAACG
>JAISVP010000189.1 GCA_031271475.1 Oscillospiraceae bacterium
AAGAAGAAATGTGAGAAGTCCTCTCCGCTTAGTTTTCTTAACATTGTGGTATATAATGTTAAACGCCGATATTGCTATAGCTATCGCGAAGCCTATCTCAACAAGCGTAAAAAAAATACCGTTTCTCATATGGTTACTTCAATATCAAAATGGTTTCATATTTCAGTTTGGCAGCATCTCTGGCATACCACGCCGAAACTATAAAAGGAACTATAGCTGCCGCACCGCCCAACGCAGCTACAATAGCAGCTATAGTCGCTGGAATTGCAGTAACAGGATTAATGGATGCTAAAGCACTGAGTATAGCTGCTATCACACTTATTCCAGATATTGCCTGTGCACCATACAAATTAGTTGACATTGTTGAAACATCATTATAAAATCCTTCGGAATAACTGTGCAAGCTACTTCCGATGTCCGCACGGTAAGATATACTGCCCTGCGATGACCTATCAGGGTTTATAAGTGACCAATAAAAATCCCTTGAACCGGAACTGTAGTACGCATAATAACCCCAAAACGGAGCTTGTACTGAACTCGAAGCCCGCAACAAAGAAATGCCGCTGTTATCATCAGTTGACGTATCTTCCAAATTATTTAGGTCAATTGTCACAGACTCGCATACGGAAACTCCGTCAACAGACATCTCATAATACAATACATCGCCGGTCTTCTTAACAGTAACCGTTTCATCAGTGCCTGTTAGCTTAACAGTAACAGTTAAATCTCCGTTATTGTCGTACTGTTTAGATATAGAATATTCGCTGCCGTCAAACTGAACAGTCTCATTAACCGACGGTTCAGTTTGTGCAAAAGTCGGTAAAATACAAACAACGCTAAGTGTAAGTATAACCGTAAAACATACCAATCTTTTTAAATTTTTAAAAAACATAGCTTTTTCTCCTTTGAATTTGTTTAAATGAATATTGACTGTTCTGACATAAGTATATGCAAGAACAAAGACTACGCCGTCATTCTATATCGGCTTGCACCACCTCCCTGCAACACAAAACATTAACAATTTTAACTAAACCATCGAACTCACCTCTTCCTTTCATTTCCTTGATTTAATTATACACTATTATACGTGCCGAAGCGTGTCGAACTGTGCAAGAATTTCAAAAAAAGGTCGGTTTTGCAGAAATAAACAAAACCCATGCATATCGCGCAAGATTTTTCGTGTATTTTGACGAAAAAGGTACTGGCAAACGCAGTCCGGTACGGTATAACAGGCATATAGAGAGTGCCCCTGCATTAGGCGGTCACTTCCGTTAGTTGATAAAAACAACCGTCAGCTTTAAAAAGCAGACGGTTGTTTTTTTGCTGTTTAAGTTGACATAAATGTATTGCAAATAAGTTTAGCCATTGTCAGATATTCTGCCGGTATCAGTACACGTTATTCTAAGCCTTCCCGATATGCCTATTATTGGGTTAGCAGCACTGTAGAAAGCATAATAAATCTCTGCATAAGCTGTTCCGAGACTGCTTGCTCCCTGTGTTTTTGTAAGATTCCATCCCGAAACCACTACACCGGACTTCAAATTTCTTGACGCAGAGGCTCTCGTACATTCGACATACGCAAACGGAATCAGCGTCCACCAAGAAAAATGTGCCGTAAGCGTCACGGACCCCCAGTCTGAAACCTGTCTCGTACGGGTTGCGGTATCAGAACCGTTTGGTGAAAGGGGAAGAACAAGACCCGTTTCAAACGTATCAGTAACAGTTGTGCCGTCACTTAGTTCATAAGTTTTCACGGTAGTAATTCTTCCAGCAAATACTGAACTTGTTTCGCTGATCAATTCAGCGTTTTCCAAAAGAGTATCATCTGTTATTTCTATTAAACCGCCAGTAGTTTCTGTATCAGCGCTCTCAGCATAAATATGTGCCGTTATACTGTTAGTAAATACAAACGCACTTACTGCCGCCACCAATAAAGATATAATTTTTTTAATATAATATTATTACCGTTCCATTCATCTTTTCCGGGAACTTTACCTACAGTCTCCGGTCTGAGACAGTATTTGCTCCGGATTAAGAAAAATGAAATAATTGAGACAGCCACAAACACAACGCCGCTGAAAACAATCCCGCGAAGGACAAATTCGCCGTATTCATACGTGGGATATAAATGACTTAATATTTCAATTTGTTTAATAATGTAGGCAAACACTGTGCCGAATGCAACCGCCAGTCCATAGAATTTTCTGCCGCGTTTCAAGGCAAGGCAAAAAGACGCGACAGCGAACACCGCAGAAACAGCCGCAGTACATCGGACAGCCACATGATGAACTCTCGCAATCTCATAAGTGACATTTGGAATGAAGATAAGCACCGCTGATGCAACCGTCACCGCGAAAGCAACCGCGAAGACCGTCAAGTCCAAAGCAAAAAACTTTTTTGTCTTTTCCCCGGTTTTTTCGGATAAGTTTTTACAAACAAACAACAGTCCCAACGCGTAAACCAAAATGAACAGCGCCCCGCTTGACATGAACTCACCAAGCGACTGGGCAAACCGCAGAATGACGCACGACAGGCAGTAGCCCAATAACAGTATTATTGATTTAGCAATTTTAATTAACGTCTCTTTTTTCGGTAATTTCACTTGTATTACCATATTAATCACCTCCTGTGTTCTCTTTTACAGTTACTGTCTGCTTCTCAATTAAAACTCTCATCACCTCCTGAAATAATTTCCAGAATTCTCCTCCTTATATAATATGAAAAACATTACAAACGGTGAAAACCACCATTTACAGTATAATATATTCTAAAGCAAATGTCAATACTTTTTACGAAAATTCCCCGAAAGCACGTTGACACGTTTCGACATTATACACCGTAAACCGACTTTGGATCGCCTGAATATTTTCCATTATATAACAAAACAGCCTTCTGCTATCTGAAAAGCAGACGGCTGTTTCTATCGAACCCGCCCATTCGCAGACGGGTTTGTTTTTTCGGAAACATTATTTACTTTCAATTGCCGCAAACGCATTATCCGCAGTTTCCTTAGGAATCTTGGGAGTAAACATACTTACGACCGGTACGATTATCAAAGAAACAATCATAGCAAACGCACCGGCATTGATCGGAGACGCAAGGTTAAATCCAAGAAAACTTCCGCTGACGCCGCCGAAAGTAAATATACACATATGCAGTACGGTAATCCCTATTCCGGACGCAAAGCTGGCCCAGACAGCGGCCTTTGTAACTTTTTTAGAGAACAGCCCGTAAGTGAACGGGCCAAGGAACGAACCGGCCAAAGCGCCCCATGATATAGACATAAGGGTAGTGATAAGCGCGTTTTTGTTAAGTGCTATAACAACCGAAATCAGCAAGAATACAGCAACAAGAATACGCATGATAAGCATTTGCCTGTCTTCGGACAAATTTTTTTTTCTGAACGGTTTTATTAAGTCAATCGTAAGCGTAGAACTTGACGTAAGAACCAAAGACGAAAGCGTGGACATAGACGCGGACAGCACTAAAATTACCACAACGCCGATTAAAATCTCGGGCAATGACTTTTCAAGAAGTCCGGGTATCATTGAATCGAAATCGGGTCTCCCGCCCGGAGATTCAATAAACGCCTTGCCCGTATCCGCCGCGTTTGTGGAACAGAACACGCGGACAAAGCTTCCAAGGAAGTAAGAGCCGCCCGCAACAACAAAAGCGAACAGCGTAGAGATAACCGCACCTTTTTTAATTGCCTCATCATTTTTTATAGCATAGAATTTATGCACCATCTGAGGCAGACCCCAAGTACCCAAAGAGGTAAGTATTACCACACCCAACAGGTTAAGGGGATCGGGGCCGAAAAGGGAATTAAGAGAGTTTTGGGAAATATTCGCGGCACTGTCCTCAATTACGCTTAAATCAAACAGGATCGCGCCCAATCCGCCGCCTTCCTGCACCGCACAGAACACTACGGCAATTATGCCCAAAAGCATGATAATACCCTGTACAAAATCGTTAATGGCAGTTGCGGTATAACCGCCAAGGATTACATACGCGGCGGTAAGCACCGCCATAAGAATAACGCAAACGCTGTAATCTATAGGGAACGCCATACTGAAAAGTCGGGAAAGTCCGTTATAAACCGAAGCCGTATACGGTATAAGGAATACAAAAACTATAATAGCCGCGGCAATTTTAAGGGACTTTGAACCGAAACGCTTTTCAAAGAATTCCGGCATAGTGGACGCGCCCAGATGAGCGGTCATAAGCCTTGTACGCCTGCCCAGAACAACCCAAGCCAAAGCGCTGCCGATCAGGGCATTGCCGATACCTATCCAAGTAGCGGACATACCGTAATTCCATCCGAACTGTCCGGCATATCCAATAAAAACCACCGCTGAAAAATACGACGTACCGTATGCAAAAGAAGTAAGCCATGTCCCGATATTACGTCCGCCGAGGACAAAGTCATTAACCGATTTAGTTTTCTTTGACGCGTAGTACCCGATAGCAATCATCCCCGCAATATAAACCGCTAAAATTATAACATTCACCATACTATTTTTTTCCTTTCCGTCTTTGATTTGCCTGTTTGTCGAATTCTCTTTGCTTCATTCTTATGCTGTCCAGACTTTGCTGCAAAGATTCCTCATAGCTTCTGAGCACTTCCTTAGTAAAGTCGAGCATATTCCGAGTCATTTCCTTTATGCTGTCCTGAGCGGCTCTTTTTTGGGATTCCACTCTGTCATTGGATTCCGTTTCTATTTCATTTGCTTTTCTTTTAGCCTCGTCAAGCATACTGCCAATACTTCGCTGTGCGTCCTTAAAATTGCGCTCGGCTTCCTTAGACAGATTGTCCGCATCTGCAACAGCCCTTCTTACAATTTCCTCTTTAGCCACTAACTTTTCGGCTTTGGCTTCCGCCGCCATTTCTATATTTTTAGCCCTTGACTCAGCTTCCTCAATTATATGCTGCCGTTGGCTTATAATCTGAAAAGACTGTCCTTTTGCCGTTTCGATATAAGTCCTTAAGTCCGCAATAAGCTGTGACGACCTGTCCATATCAATCGACACCTTACGCGACAAAAGCACCTTTGAGCCGTTATACACCATAGTATCCAGTTCATCTATCATCCCGAAAATACTGCTCCATGTTCTTTCCATCTCCGCCCTGTTCATTATCCTATCCTCCTCTTTTTTTAAGCCGCCATTTCTCTTTACCGTTACCCGGTTATGTGTTCCGGCGGTGGCTGGTACCATTAGGCAAACGCGGCATATGCCCTTTTTTTAAGCCGCGTGTTCTGTTTACCTCTCCGCTGTTCAGAGTTCCGGCGTGGGCTGGTACCATTAGGCAAACGCGGCATATGCCCCTAATTATGTTTCTTAACTGACGCGCCCGGGGAGCCCCGGCTATGGGGGCTGCCGCCCCCAACCCCCCGCTGGGGCATTATTACGCCGCCTGCGGGCGGCAGGCTATATTGGGGCTACCGC
>JAISVP010000021.1 GCA_031271475.1 Oscillospiraceae bacterium
TGCCGGCTTCTGAGAGAATACGGGGAGATTATCGGCACAGGAGAATGCGAATATGCCGCCACACTGGAACACTGGGAATGCGCGGACAGTCAGTAACAGACCGCGAAATGTAATTACGGCAACCCTGATACAGTAATTACAGTAATTTCGATGAGAACAGGCTTAGCCTGTTCTCATCGATGCACGATTGCGTGTGGGGTCTCGGGTTTGCCGAAACCATAGCCGTCAGGAACGGATATATCCCGAAAATTAAAAACCACCCAATTCCAAAACCGCCTGTGCAAAATCTTTTTGCTTAAAGAGATAACTTCCGGAAACCAAAATGTCCGCACCGGCTTCCCGTGCCGGTTTTGCCGTAACGGAATCAATACCGCCGTCAACCGCAACAGTAACACCGTAAGATTTTACAGCCGGAACTTTACTTAATACATCCGGAATAAATGCCTGTCCGCCGAATCCGGGAAACACCGACATAATCAATACCGTATCAACGCAGTCCAAATACGGGAAGATATTTTCCGCAGGCGTATCCGGATTAACGGCAATACCCGCTTTTTTTCCGCACGCCTTAATCTGTTTGATAACATCGCGCGGCTGACAGTCAGATTCGGCATGGAATGTAATAATGTCCGCACCCGCACTTGCAAACTGTTCAATATAACATTGGGGCTTCGCAATCATTAAATGTACGTCCAACAAAAGATCCGTTGCCTTCCTGACAGATTCAAGAACAGGAATTCCAAAAGTTATATTGTTAACAAACACGCCGTCCATAACATCGAAATGCAAAAGATCAGCCGTGCTTCCGGCGATTTTTTTTATTTCACCTTCCAGATTCAAAAAGTCTGCTGACAGCAGTGAAACAGAAACCTGTATTTTTTTCATACCCTCCCTCTCAGTAACCTCTTATACAGCAGTTTCTAACGGCTACGGTCCCGGCAAAGCCGAGACCCGCGCGCAAATGCGTGCGCCGATAAGGACTTCGCTTAGCCCGTTCGGGGTCGAAATTACTATATCGGAGATTTCTTTACTATTATAATACATTTTTCATCATTTGTCAACAGTTTTCATCGGCAAACGGAACTTTTACACAGTAATTCTAACTCAGATTGCCGTACTGCGGACTGTCAAGGTAGCTTTGCAGGATTATCACGGCGGCTACGGCATCAATTACAGCCTTGCGCTTTTTACCGCGTGTATCAGTGGCATTAAGGCAGTTCACAGCCGATTTGGTAGTATTCCTTTCATCCCAAAGCTGTACGGGCAGGGAGGACATACGTCCTAATTCAGCGGCGAATTCCTCCGAAAGCTTGGCTCTGGGACCCACAGTATTATTCATGTTTTTAGGATACCCGACCACAATCTTCTCAGCTTTGCATTCGATTGCCTTTTCGCATACCTTTTTAACGCATTCCTTAAAATTCCGCTCTTGTATAACACATACCGGAAACGCAAAACCGCTCTCACTTACCGCAAGCCCCGTCCGCACACTTCCGACATCAACCGCCATTATTTTCATTGTCTCACTCCGTCATTCTTTTTGGGGGTTTGCGCCCCTGCCGACACTCCCCTGCTCGCCGGAAGCTTCACTCCCTGCATATCAAACCGCACCTTAGCCGCATCATATATACCGTATCTTACATTCCAGTAATCGCACGGCAAAGTCCAGACATAGGCATTCACCGTAACGAAATCCACGCCGGATTCCCCGTAATGCACGGCGGGTTCGGGGGCTTTAAGAACACCCGTATTTGTGTCTATAAGGTCTTTTACAATTGTTCTTGCCGTTTCGGAATCGGAATCGCTGCTGATTTTAAATTCCATGTCAAGGCGGCGTTTATCGCATTCGTTAAAGTTCACAAGCGTTCCGGCAGTAATATTACCGTTTGGGATATAAACGGTTTTATTGTCCGGCGTGATAAGTTTTGTATAGAGAATAGAAATGGATTCGACAGTACCCTCCGAGCCGCATGTTTCAATATAATCTCCTGACTTAAACGAACGTGAAAACAAAATGATAAACCCTCCGGCGACATTTGACAAGCTGTTCTGGAGCGCCAGCCCGACAGCAAGCCCCGCGGCACCGATTACGGCGACAATTGAAGTCATCGGAACATTCAAAAGCGTCAAAGTAATCACCGCTAAAACGGTATAGAATAAAATTTTAATCAGGGATTTCAAAAATCCGGCGGCAGTTTTATCAATATTAGAGCGTTTCAAGGCTTTTCCGACAATGCCAAGGATTACCTTTCCTGCCAAAAGCCCCAGTACAAAAACGGCAAGAGCAAACAGCAAGGCAGGCAAATGCTCCATAAACTTCTCCCATATGTCAGTAAAGAAACCCGCCGTACGTTCGACAGTAGCCGCAACATCTTCCGCGAAATCCGAATTCTGTGTAAGCATATCAGTCCCCCGTTAAAATATCTGTACCAATATCATAACATATTCCCCCGCAAAAGTCAAGCAAAAAGAAAAAAGCCCCATACGGAGCCTTTTTCATAAAAAGCTTAAATTAACTTTTCATTGCCGCTAACTGTGCTGGAAGTGCGTCAATCATTTCGATACAGTTTTTAAGAGATCTGTAGACATCGATAATTAATATCATTTCACCGCCGTTAACAGTTTTATCAACCGTTAATGCTGTATCTGAAGCAGATTTTAAAACTGCTTTATAAGTCCCCGGATTTTCGTTGCTGGCACTAAGAAAAACAACTTCATCATCCGTCTTACAGGTTATATAGCAATTACCCAGAACAGGGGTAAGAGTACTTAATACGACCGTTGCCAACTTTAAAGTGCGTAGGTGCTGCACCTATGAAATTGGAAACATCACTCTTAAACTTAACAGTAGTAACATTAGTAAGTTGAACCCATCAGAACAAGCGTTGTAGGAGCCGCACTGGAGGAAAAAGAGAACGCCGAAATCATTGTTGCCGATTTACCGCAACAACATATACATAACAATAACTTTCTGACCTTTGCACTATACTTCCCCTACATCATATTAAAATCTCTTAATAAAGTCAATATATAAAAATGAATAACATAATATTGTACATAAAAGCGGCTTTGAGATCTGCGTTTTTTGTGCAAACTGCACAAAAACATAACTTATATAATTTTGTTGACAAAAGTGAAGATATGTGGTATACTGTATATGAATTAATTTTTTATGGAGGTAGAATATGAAGTTTAAGAAATGCGGAAGTCTGCTTATTGCCGCCGTTCTGGCATCCGGCGCAATGCCGGGGCTGACGGAATATGCGGCGGACGGATTCGAGGCTAACTATGCGGAAGCCTTGCAGAAATCGCTGTTCTTTTATGAGGTTCAGCAGGCCGGGCCCCTGCCTGACTGGAACCGTGTGGAATGGCGCGGGGATGCCACTGTTACGGACGAAGTCCCCGGAGGATGGTATGACGCAGGCGACCATGTTAAATTTAATTTGCCGATGGCATATACGGCGGCAACGCTTGCATGGGGACTGTATCAGTATGCGGACGGCGTAAAAGCCGCCGGACAGTACGATATTTATGCAAACAATTTAATGTTTGCACTGGATTATTTCGTTCTGTGTGATTTGGGTGACGAGGTAATATATCAGGTAGGAAACGGACAGATTGACCATTCATGGTGGGGCCCTGTGGAAATGCTTGAGTACGGCGTAACCGACCAAGGCGGGGATTACGGTGCCGCCCGCGCTGTTCTTAAAGGCACAAGCTCCGCAGTTTGCGGTGAGATGGCGGCGGCGCTTGCGGCAGGATACTGTGCCCTTAAAGACAGCCATCCGGAAAAAGCGGCGGTTTATCTTGAACACGCCGAAAATATTTTCGCGTTGGCGGACGCGACACGCAGTAATGACGAATACAACACAAGTGATGCGAATAATTTCTATCATTCAAGTCATTTTTATGACGATTTGTTTTTTGCGGCAAATTGGCTTTACACAGCAACAAGTCAGCAGAAATACTTGGACTTGGCAACATCTTACATCCCTAATCTCGATAAGGAACTCGGCAGAGATGAACTGAAATATACATGGGGCTACTGTTGGGACGACGTTATGCAGGGAGCAATGCTTCTGTATGCAATAAACACGGAAAATCCAACATATATAGCACATGTAAAAAAACATCTTGACCACTGGATTACCGCTCCCGGGCAGCCTGTAATTGCTCCGGGCGGACTGCGCTGGCTTATGGAATGGGGCAGTTTAAGGCACGCTACAGGTGCGGCGTTTACTGCTGCCGTTGCCTGTGATACCGTGCTTAAGGGAACGGATACGTCCGTATATGTGGATTTTTATGAAACGCAGGTTGACTACTGCCTCGGTAAAAATCCCTCGAACCACAGCTATATGGTAGGATACGGGGAGAACTCCTCATTAAACGTCCATCACAGAACAGCGCATGGGTCGTGGAAAAACGATCTTGCCATTCCCGACAATAACCGGCATATACTTTACGGTGCGCTTGCGGGAGGTCCCGGACAGGACGGTTCTTATCAGGATGACAGGGGTAACTATCAGAATAATGAGGTTGCCTGTGACTACAACGCAGGATTTACGGCAATGCTTGCGAAAATGAGCGAGGTATACGGCGGAACTCCCGATCCTAATTTCCCCGAACCCGAACAGAAAGATGCCGAAATCTATATTGAGGCGAAGCTCTCCAATCCCGGTGCAAGCGGAGTGACGTTAAGTTTTAAATATACAAACCATTCCGCATGGCCCGCAAGAGTTGAAGATAACATCTCATATAAATATTTTATGGATCTGTCGGAAGTCATTGCGGCAGGATATGCACCTGAGGATGTCGTCACACGGTGTGACCGCGATCAGGCGGAAATGTATGCCGGAGAGGGTGTTGCACCGGCTGTAATTTCTCCCATAAAGCATTACAAAGACGATATTTATTACGTGGAAATTACCTATCCGGACGGAAGGGCGGCTATGCCGATAGGCGAGGGACGCCATCAGTGTGAGATGATGTTAGCTATCGTATTCCCGGATTACGGAAGCGGCTGGAATACGGAAAACGATTACTCGAACGGTGATTTGTTAGGCGGAGAAGCTGTAATCTCTGAAAAGATTCCGGTATACAGGAACGGCGCACTGATTTTCGGTGTAGAACCTGACGGAACAAAAGCACCCGATAAACCCGACCCGCCCGATAAACCGGATCCGCCCGATAAGCCAGACCCACCCGATAAGCCAGACCCGCCCGATAAGCCCGATCCGCCGGAAAACCCCGATGGCGGCTGGAAGTGGGGCGATGTTAATAACAACGGTGAAGTAACCGCCGAGGATATTGTGTTAACGGCGAAAATCATCATGGAACAGCTGACAGTTATGGATTTTGCGGACGGTAACAGTTACGACTATGACACTGTAGGTTATGTACAGTCCCATGCATATTCAAAACTTGAGGATCTTTCGGATCCTAACGTGAAAGACTTGATGTATACTGTACTGACTGTTACAGGCGGAGTTTCTTAATCTTGAATATAAAAAGACATTATTCCGCAATGGAATAATGTCTTTTTTGTTTGTGCAATCCATTTGATTTGCCGCATTTCACTTCCGTGAATTTACTCATTAACCTTAATAACAACGCCGGAACCAACGGTACGTCCGCCCTCACGGATAGCAAAACGCAGACCCTCTTCAATAGCGATAGGTGTAATGAGTTCAACATCAATTTCGATGTTATCACCGGGGATACACATTTCTTTATCGGCAGGAAGAGTAATTACGCCCGTAACGTCAGTAGTTCTGAAATAGAACTGCGGTCTGTAGTTGTTAAAGAACGGAGTATGACGGCCGCCTTCATCTCTCTTAAGAACATAAACCTGACCTTTGAATTTGGTATGCGGCTGAATAGAACCGGGTTTGCAAAGCACCTGACCTCTTTCGATCTCATCCCTTGCAACACCGCGCAGCAACGCACCTACATTGTCGCCGGCTTCAGCATAGTCAAGTGTCTTTCTGAACATTTCAAGACCTGTAACAACAATTTTACGTTTTTCTTCCGAAAGACCAACCAATTCAACCTCATCGCCGACTTTAATCTGACCTCTCTCAACACGTCCCGTAGCAACAGTACCGCGTCCGGAAATCGTCATAGTATCCTCAACAGGCATAAGGAAAGGCAAGTCTGCTTTTCTCTCCGGCGTAGGAATCCAAGAATCCACAGCATCCATAAGCTCAAGGATAGGTTTATAAACATCCGCACTGGCATCATCCGGACCTGTAAGAGCCTGATGAGCAGAACCCTTGATAATCGGGGTGTCATCACCGGGGAATTCATACTTGCTCAGTGTCTCACGGATATCCATTTCAACCAGTTCAAGCAATTCCTCATCATCAACAAGGTCGGTTTTATTCATGAATACCACGATATAAGGAACACCAACCTGACGTGCAAGAAGCAAATGCTCATTAGTTTGAGCCATAGGCCCGTCTGTGGAAGCAACAACAAGGATTGCCCCGTCCATCTGAGCGGCACCCGTAATCATGTTTTTAACATAGTCTGCGTGTCCCGGACAGTCA
>JAISVP010000045.1 GCA_031271475.1 Oscillospiraceae bacterium
TTGCTGAAATAGTCTGAACGTCCTCCGGACGTAATTTAATATCCCCTGTATTCCCAGCCTTTTCCATAAAGGTCGTCAAAATTGCCAAGGGCTTCGTAATCAGACCGGTCAAGTAAACCGCAAGAAATACAGAGATGAGAACTGCAGCAGCAAGAACCGCGATAATTTCGATAAGTATAGCCCTATTTTGAGCAACGCCGTTAAGCTCAGCCTGATTGAGCATATCTCTTTTTATGTTCACAACCTCGCCTAAGTCAGCAGAAATCGCATCTGACGAAGATTTTAAAACCGGCAGATAATTATCAATCAGTTCTTTCTGAGATGTCCCCGAATTTGCAAGTCTGATAACATCTTCCAAAGTCGGCTTAAATGTGTCATCATACAATGACTTTGCGTCATCAAACAATTGCCTTACATCATCTCTTATAATCGTTTTATCATAAGCCGCCAGAGCTTCTTCAAACTTCTTAGCGTATTCATCAATTGCTTTTTCTTCTTCTTGGATTTTTTCGTCACTGTCCGCAGTACCGGAAAAAAGTATCACACCACGTGCAGCCGCACGCATAGCCTGAAGATTCTCCATAATAGCAACCGCATCACCCAAAGGTTTAGCGTGCGTATCTATAGCCTCTGTATAAGTATTATTTAATCTGTTCATAGTGATAACCGACACAATACCCAAAGTAAGTGTCACAGCTATTACGATTATAAAACTAACCAAAAGCTTTGTTGATACCTTTAAATTTTTCATTTATATAGTCTCCTTAAAAATAATCTTACAATACATCACTATAGCATATAATAACACACTATATTAAGTTTGTCAAGAGGTTTTTAAAAGTTTTAAAAAACAATATCGGGGATTTGTTATGCCTATAAAAACCTTATAGATTGCCAGTAAGATACATTACAAGAGAAATTGCCGCAACAGGTGCTGTTTCACATCGCAGAATTCTGTTCCCTAACCATATTACACGGAATCCGAGGGCCTTTGCAGCGTCTATTTCCGTCTGTTCAAAACCGCCTTCACTTCCGATAAATACCGAAACATCCCCGCTAACAGGAAATTCCATCTCACTTAGCCTTATGCCGCCGCCCTCATAAAAAATTAACGCCGTGCGGTTATCACAGGAATCAGACACACCGCACTCCCCTGCTCCCGCAGCCCGCTTAATTGCCGATTTAAAATCCGTCAGCGGAGCAATACGGGGTATTATTCCACGGCCGCATTGCTTTGCGGCTTCAAGGGAAATTTTTTCATATCTTTCTTGCTTTTTACTAAAACTTACGGGATCTGCCGCCGATCTTGCCGTACGAACCGGGACAGTCTCATACACACCGAGTTCAACCGCTTTCTGTATTATTGTATCTAATTTCCCCTGTTTAGGCACCGCCTGATATAAAGTCAGCCGAATCGACGGTTCATTCGGACATTTTTCCCAATAAATTATTTTCGCCGTAACCGTATGCCTGCCGATGGCGGCAATCACGCACAGATAATCGACACATTCACAGCACACAGTAATTTCATCGCCTATTTTCATACGCAAACTCAGTGCTATATGCCTTGCGTCATCGCCGCCAAGCGTAACCTCAGATCCGTTTATATTCGGTTTACTTACAAAAAACCTCGGCATAAACTCAACTTTCTCTCTTTAACATTACTAAATCGAACACATCAACTGTTCCGTCGGTACATACATCCGCATCGGTGATATCGGTTATTATTCCCAAAAGGTACCTTTTAAGTGCCCATACTTCAGCATTTCCGACTGGCTGTGTTCCGTCCGCCAACCTGCCGTAAATTATACCCATACCTACTGTACTCATATAAACCTGACCGAATGTATTCATATCCCCGACAATGAAATTTCCGTTACCCGTCCCGCCGAACTGATGGGAATCATCATTAATCCTCACCCAAGTCTTGCCGGCATCCTGCGAGCGGTAAATACCTTCCGCATCGGTTTCTTTCGGCATACCCCACATATACAGCGTGTTCATATCGCCTGCTTTTTCCGGTGCGCCGTAACCCACACTCTTGCAGTAAAACACATCCGTTTCCTGTAAGCTGTCATTTTTGACGTCATACACATACATTCCGTTCTTGCCAGCTCCGAGTACAATTTTTCCTTCTTCCAAGTAAGCTATACGGTTTGCCGCATCCTGTTCGTCATACATTCCGACAGGAATTTCCTTAAATGTAACACCGTAATCCGTACTGACAAACAGACTGTAATGTGCATCCTCGAATGTAGGAGCTGTTTTATTCGGATCCGAACCCCAGTAAGCATTGTAAATAGCATTATACGCATAAACTGTTTTCGGGTCATGCGGATCCGCTAACAGACCGGCAGTCCTATTGCCCTTAATCCCAGTGCAATTAGTCCATGTCTGCCCGAAATTATCAGTATATGCCACGTTGGAACTGTCCGGGTTGGATTTGAAAATTCTGTAAACACCGTCGGAAAGCTGAGTAATAGCCGCACGTCCTCCGCCGCTGCCGATTTTTAAATCATTCCATGTTTCACCGCCGTCAACCGTATAGCAGGCAATTGCGGTATGCTCGCCGTACCGTACCAATACATCTGGATTCTGCGGACAATACGCTATAGCCGATGTCGAACCGATATTGGGCTTATACTGCGTTGCTGCTTTATTCACATCAGTGTGAATAAACCCGTCATAGTCCCCTATTGCTGAATATACATTGCCGCCCGGTATGCTCACAAGGTCCAATGCAACAACTTCCTCAATCCCATCGGAATGGAAAGTCGCTTCCGGATCATCCGTCCAAATCTTATCCCACTCAAACACTCCGTTCCCGGAATTAACCAATATTCTTTCCGGATTCACGGGGTCGCAAGCAATTGAACCCGTCCAGTGTATGGCTTTACCGTATACCCACGAAGTGCCGCCGTCTTTCAGATAGTCATACAGCTGTGACTGTGACATTTCCCCAGTAACCGGATCCCAAACCCATTCTTCACTCATTTTCCCGGGGTAGATGGAAGTCCATGTCTGACCGCCGTCCTCTGAACGGTAAAGATACTCTCCCCATGCGGGACTGGAAGTCTCCGACCACGGTTCCCAAAGCTGCGAACTCCAAACACCGCAGGTAGAGGCTATAAGCCTGTTTGCATTATCCGGATGACTTATGCAGGCGCCGAAACCGCCGTTTGCCGGAGAAATGCCCCAGACCTTACCCGTTTTCAGGTCACATTTATAAATTCCGCCGCCTGATCCGTCAAATTTCAGTCCTGCAATATAGCTGATCAGAAAATTACCGTCAGCATCCTGACTGATTCTGGACGGAAAATTATTTGTCGGCAGTTCTGCATTCAATGCGGTAAAATTATCCGTGCCGACATCGGCAACGTGAACATTTGCCTGACCTGTAACAGAAGTTGCCACATAGACCTTACCGTCTTTTACCGCAACAGATGATATGCCGTTTTGCTCTTCGTAAGCAGCATCCAGCGTGGCATTAGCCATGTGATCGGTCCATGTGGGCCATTTTACACTGTAACTGAACAGTCCCAAGCTGTTGTAACCGTTCACATATTCCCAAGTTTTTCCGCCGTCAACAGATTTTATCAATCCGTTTACATCGCCGCCGCAATAAAGCACATCGGGGTTGTCAGGATCAATTGCAATTTTTTCACCGGACTGTCTGCCGGCACCGTTTGCGTGAACCTGAATCAAATCCGTAACATCCGTGCGCGTAAATGTTCTTCCTCCATCGGAAGACTTGAAAATTTCAGTTCTTGCATCACTGAAATAAGCACAGCCTGCCAATATGTAGATAATATCATCGTCACGCGGATCAATGCAGATAGCCGATACGCTCAGCAAGCCCTTATCCTGCTCGGTGAGTCCCCAAAACATTTGATCCCATTTCTGTGTTTCGTAATCATATCGATAGGCACCGCCAACATCGGTACGTGCATACATAGATTTCTTACCTGTAACAATTCCGGAAACATAGCCGCCTCCGTCAATCTTAACCGCGCCCCATTCCATAGCCGGAGAATTTTCCGCGGCCTGTGCAATAAGCATCATAACAACCGGAGAAATGAGTCCCAGCGCAATGATTACTGCAAGTATAAGAACGAGCACTCTTTTCTTATTCATCTTAACTTTTTCCTGTTTCTTACTCATCATCTCTTACCTCCAACTCTTTCCCTGCGTTAACGGCGGTATGTGCCACATCCGTACCGCAAACTCCGCAGAATTTATAATCTAAATTCAATTCCGTCTGACATTTCGGACACCGCCTAACAGACTTCATGGCATCGTATTGATTTTTCATATTCTTTATCCGGCGTTTACGTTCATCAATATCAGAACAAAGCCTCTTAAGCTGTTCTCCGTACCGCTCCGCCCCAAGATAATACAGTCTGCCTACCTCGTGTAAGATTTCGTCTATACGTTCTTGCTCACACGCAACTTTATGCCTTAAATCAGCCCCCGGCACTGCACTCATAATCCGCCACCTCAAACTTTCTTCAATAGAGATATGCAAAACTAAATTTCACTGTTCAGCCACCGGATATGCTTGCTCCGCAAAGCAAAATCTTCCTTATTAAAGATTTTTGACAAAGTACCGCATAAAATCTGCTGCTGATACGACGATATTTAATTTCGCAAAACCCTAATTGCCATCAATTGCCGCAATTGCCTTTTCGTTGTCATCAACCCTTAAGACCACACGTGCCTTCCCCTCGGAAGTCTGCGGGAACGCATACATATACTCTATGCTTATTCCAATACCGAACAGCAAATCAACAACATCAGCCAAGCCGCCCGCACGGTCTTCTATTTCAACTGAAATAACATCCGTCAGTGTAACGGTACAGTCGGCCTCTTTCAGAACATCCCGTGCCAGTTCAGGATTATCGGCAATTACACGCAAAATCCCGAAATCCTTAGTGTCAGCAACAGAAATTGCTTTAATATTTACCCCCGCGTCCGCTAACGCTCTTGTTATACCCGACAGTCTGCCTGTCTTATTCTCAACAAAAATTGAAAGCTGTTTTATTATCATAATACGCACCACCTTAATATTTAATCATTATAACAGTATTATAATACTTTCCGCACGATATGTCAATACCTTATAATAATTTTGTACCAAAAACAAACTGCCGGATAATTTCGGACAGCCCGCCTGCACTTTCTGCTCCCGGTTACTGTCTTACAGTTGCAAAACGGCTGTGCAGCTGAAACATTCCGTCTAACACAAGGTTCTTATCATGTATAATTTTTTCTCTGCAATGC
>JAISVP010000092.1 GCA_031271475.1 Oscillospiraceae bacterium
TAAACGGAACATTGACTGCGCCGGCAGGACCTGATACTGCCGCTCCGGCATAAGTACTCGCATCCGAAGTTCCGTTCGTCCAACCTGCGGGAACAAACTCAGCATTGTATCCAGCAATACTTGCAGTTATTGGTTCAGAGTTCGAAACGCTTGGTATGTCATTCCCACCAACAATCCGCTCTTTTGCGATCAAAGCATATGCGTCAGCGTTTGCATTCTCTGCCTTATATGTAGCATAATTAACGTATGTTCCTATTGTGTCTTCACCATAGAACTCTGCAGTTGTCCAATCAATTTTGGATACATCATATGTAACTGTGATTTTGAGCTCTTTTTCGGGATCATTTAGTGTCCACTTTGACCGATCATTCTTATCTTCCGATGTATCTGCATCTTTATTTATTGTTGGAGCATATTCAGCCCAGTTACCCTTATGGCTCGCAAAACCTTGAAGATAGATAGCAGTACCGTCGCCAACTTCATTCTCGGCCGTAACCTGCTCTAAATCAACAAACGTTCTGCCTCCAACTTCATAAACATCGGATATCATATTAACATAATCTGCTGCCTCAAATACATATTCTAACCTTGTACCGCTACCTGTTTCAATCGCCCGTCCTACTGTTCCGGAGAAGGCTTCATCAGACGAAATGTCAGTTTCTGTATTAATCGCCTTAGTGTTTGAAACAACCTGTACAAAAACAGTTGGAACAGGATTACCTGCCCCATTGTTGGCTTCCATTTCTGCCTTAGTTTTGACAAATTCAACAGTATCTTTTTCATCCGAATCCGTATCTTCACCGACTTCACCCGTTGCGGTTATACTCAAAAGCGTATCATACGAATTTAAGCTGATGAGTGATAATGCTTCGTTGCCGCCAAACTCCAACTCAAAATCAGATGTAGGATCCGTAATAACTTCACCAACTTCCAAATCCCTTATGCCATATGGATCAAGGACAAAATTAAATCCTAAATCTGTTGCAACAAGAAAATCGTCTTGATCCTCAATTGCAGTATTTTCCCAGTCAATCTCGCCGACTCCGGTTAGAGTCGCGGCATAAACATTAAGCCCCATCGACAAACTTAAAACTAATGCCAAAATAATTGCTAAAACCTTTTTCATAAATACCTTCCTTTCTGTAATTAAACAGGTTAATTTTCAATAAGTAACGTAGTACCGACCGATAGTGTTGTTACCTTGTTAAAATCATCATCAACAAGAGTAAATACAACCATCACTTTGTGCTGCCCTGCCGGAACTTCACTGTCCAGTGCAAAATTTCGCAATGTTTCGCCTAAAGGTATGTATGGCGAAGAATAGACAAGTTCCGTTAATTCTCCGTCTTCATCAGTCAGGTATAGATCAATGCAGACGGTTCGTGAATTTTCTTCACGGTTACGTACAAATGCTGTACTTGATGGTGTGTCCCACGTTTCAAACTCAAATTTTGAGGACATATTCACCCTGTACTGCTTGTCCGGACTTGGCGTGTTTAGTTCTTCAAGGACTTTTTCGTAATTCTCCTCTGTAAGAACTGACCCTTGCCCGCCCAAAACAGGGCGTTCCGGTTTGTCTTCTGTATTTCTTTGTATAAGGTCACTATTTGCGTTAATTGCGTTGTTTGCTATATTCGAATTGTTTTTGAGTTGTAGATAAATCAAAACGCCAACTGCCGATATTAAAGTAATCAGCAGTATAATAATAAGCAAACTCATACCCGTTTTCTTGTTGTTTACAGCATTGTTGTTATTTTTAGCAATTGCCTCTAACACCTCTTTTCTTTATTTCTATTTCATTTTGTCGTTTATCATATGTACAAATATTTCAACCACTATAAAAGCGGTGATTGACTGCCAGTTGTGTTGCCATCCGGCTCAACAGGTTCTTCATTAGGTTTTGTAACGGGTTCAGTAACAATTATATCCTTTAAAACCTCTTCCGCTGTTGGAGGCGGTTCTTCTGGTTCGGATGTTTTTGCAGGTTCGGAAGTTTCAATCGGTTCGGGTATATTTGCCTCGCTATCAGCCTGAACGCTTAAATCGGGTTCAAGTTCTTCTATAGGTTCGGGGGTTTCCACAGGTTCGGGGGTTTCAATTGATTCGGGTATGTTTGCCTCGCTATCTGACTGACCGCTTGAATCGGGTCCGGGTTCTTCTACGGGTTCGGGTTCTTCTATAGGTTCGGGTGTTCCCGTAAAGTATTCAGAAGATTCATTGTAACTTGTTTCGCTTCCTTCATATAACGGGAAAACTTCGTTCATTTCATTTTCAACATATATTGCTTCAATATGATAAGATAGCTTTACTTTTACATCCCCGTCCTTCCATTGAGGGTTAGGCATACTGTTAACGCTTCCTGTCAAATTGAGCGAAAGCAATGAACCTTCTGCACCTGCGGCGGAAAGCACAACAGAGGGGTTAACCGTGCGCGCAAGGTCCGTCAAAATTACAGGAGGAATGTCCTCTCGCCCAAAATCAAGTTGCATAAAAATTTCTTTTTCGGTTGATATAGAGTTTATATCAGCATGACTAATCAGTGGAACAACATGCGCCTCTTCTGCGATAATGAAGGACATTTCCATAAAAGTTATAAGCACATCCACATTACTTTCATTATAAAACTGACAAGTTTCAGAAGTTATCTGCCCGGTATCACCGTTTGCGAAAGGAGAAATTACAAAATCTATAGTGGTAGGAACAACGACACTTAATTCCGGAAGTAAAGCTGCTTTATCTTGAGGTATAAAAACCTGATTGCTTCCGGGAATTATTAAATCAATGGCATACACGGTATTGCTTACTATTAACAACAGTGTAACAATAATTACGACAAATACCCTTCTTCCGTTAACTCGCATTTACATCATTCCTTTCATTACATGCGCAAATATCTGTTTGCCCGCATTTTCTATGTTTCCAATAAATTCATTTAAAGCGACTTTTTTTTGGCAACTCATCAATTCTTTAGAATGGGCACTGACCTTAATAAAACTGATATATGTTTCAATGCTACGAATAGAGTTATCCATATAATAGAAATCTGAAATTTCTTTTGGTTTTCTTTTTTTAATATTTAACATAGACAACGAGAATATCGTTTGATTTTTCAGATTTATAGTTCTTTCACTCTCCGGCTTTTCAGTAACAGCTTTAAATTCATTAGTTACAGTATTCATCTCTAATTCATCACCCAAGTTTAAAGGAGTTAGGCATAACGTATTTGAGTTACATACCATGCTCAAAAATATCCCTGCTCTTTGAGGTAGCATTTTACTATTGCCGCTTTGAGGTAGCGGTACATAAATTTTATCCTCTGTAAATTGAACGGCATTTATGTCGGTAAACTCATTAGGTGTTGGAAAAATATGTTTAATCCTTTCCGGAAAAGGTAACGCGTGATACTCTAATTTACCATTTTTCACATTAAGTTTTACTATCTCAGGA
>JAISVP010000018.1 GCA_031271475.1 Oscillospiraceae bacterium
AGGATTCATAACAGTAACGGGCGGTAAACAGGAAAAGGCGACTTAAAAATGGGGAACGAACGGTAAATAAGAAAAGGCGGCTTAAAAACGTGGAACGGGCGGTAAATAAGAAAAGGCGGCTTAAAAACAGTAACGGGCGGTAAATAAGAAAAGGCGGCTTAAAAACGGGGAACGAACGGTAAATAAGAAAAGGCGGCTTAAAAACAGTAACGGGCGGTAAATAAGAAAAGGCGGCTTAAAAATGTACGGAAAAGCAGCGGAAATTATAGCAAAACGGCGTCATGCCGCAAAATTTGAATACAATAAGCGGTATGATGAAATCTTGGAGAAAATTCCGGAATTCGGGGAAATAAATCATAAGCTTGCAAGCACTGCGTATAAACTGTTAGGGCTTCCTAAGGATGACTTTCAAAGACAGTTTGAGAAAATCCGGGATGAAAATATTCAGGCTCAGGATTTAAGTACCGATTTGCTTATTGAACACGGGTATCCTGCCGATTACCTTGATATGAAATACACTTGCGAAAAATGTTCCGATACAGGAATTGCGGACGGAAAACACTGCGAGTGTATGCTTGAGCTTGTAAGACAGCTTTCCGCTAAGGCTCTTAATGACAGGTCACATGTGCGGTTAACGGATTTTTCACAGTTCCAGTTACACTATTACAAAGACCCTGCCGCAAGGGAAAACAATGCGAAAATTCTTCAGTACTGCCAAAATTATGCCGAAAACTTTACTCCCTCTTCAAAGGGTATACTCATGATAGGGCAGACAGGTCTTGGGAAAACCCTTTTATCCCTTGCGATTGCCAAAGCTGTTTCCGAAAAGGGATTCAATGTCTTGTACGATTCGGCTTCAAATTATTTGCGGAGAATTGAAAAAGAGCATTTCGGACGTATTACCGATACTGACACGCTTGAAACACTATTGGAGGCCGATCTCATTATTCTTGACGACCTCGGTGCGGAATTCTCTACAAGCTTCTATGTTTCCGCTGTTTACAATATTATTAACACCCGCCTTAACCGCGAAAAACCTACTATCATCAGTACTAACCTTACTCCGCGTGAACTTGAAAAAATTTATGACTCCAAAATCATTTCACGCCTGCTCAGTTTCGGATACCTTAAATTTATGGGCGAGGATGTGCGCGCGGCACTCAGGGTTAACGGGCAATAGTTACAACAGTGCTGCTGTTTCTAACAGGGCACCGCAAGTTTCGGGCAGCAGTGCCGTTTCTAACCGCCCCGCCGAAGTTTCGGGCGAAGCCCGAAACGGTGACGCCTTTGGCGTCACCGGGCATAAAATGAAATTTTATGCCTTCGGCGGGTGTGCATTGGCGGGTGAGGGCGGTGCGTTTCGGCGGGTTTACGGGGACAATACGAGGATAATTGACTTAAGTATGCAGATATACAGACAGATTATACAGTCTATGCCTGAATTTAAAGAATTGAAGGCTAATATAAAAAGTAAAAGCCCTGTAACTGTTACGGGGCTTTCAGAGGTTGCAAGGGCAATGTTTTATTACGCTTTAGGGGGCGGACTCATTGTTACTGCCGATGAAAATGCCGCAAAACGTATCTGCGGCGATATCAACGCTATGGAACCGGAAGCGGCTGTGCTGTTCCCGGCAAAGGATATTATGCCCGCTGACAGTATGTCAAGAGATTACGAGTTTATGCGTCTTGCGGCGCTGTCTAAATTCCACTCCGGCGGATGCGGATTTTTGGTCGCGCCTGTCCATGCGGTTATGCAGTATACCGTTTCCCCGAAAACATTGAAGTCAAAAACCCTTAAATTTAAGGTCGGGGACGAGGTTACGGAATTCCCTAAACTGCTGTCCGGACTTGGGTATACCCGCTCGGCAACCGTTGAAGGCAGGTCGCAGTTCGCCGTGAGAGGGTCGATTGTTGACATTTATCCGGTAGGCGCGGTTTCCGATGTCCGCACGGGCGCAGTCAGGATTGAGCTGTGGGGGGATTATATTGACAGTATTTCCGCACTGGATACGGTAACCCAGCGGCGGCTTGACAAACAGCTTGAACTGAGTGTGATTCCTGCTGCGGAAACGGATGAAAGCACGTTGTTTGAGCATATTTCTCCGGTATTTGCGGATGATTTTGAAAGACTCCGCAAGATTGCCAAAGGGATTTCTTTGCAGCATAACGAGGATGTGGAATTCCTGCTTGAGTCCCGGCACAGGGAGAATAGGAAAGACAGCTGGAAAAATAACTTAAAAAACAATTGGATGCTTTTGGATTTTGATACTGTTGCGGAAAAAATATCCGTCAGAGCACAGGCAATGCCCCGGGATATGTCTGAGGGCATTTCCGAACCGCCGTGCAGTTACACGGTATCGGCATCCGGAATTAGCAGCGATGCGGCTCCTGTGAAGTTTAACGGGAATGTCCGTGCCTTGACCGGAGACCTGAAAAGATATAAAAAAGATGGGTTTTGCGTGATTGTTTCCGCCGGGAATGCCAAAACTTTGCCTATTCTTGCGGATGATCTGGAAGCCGAAGGAGTTACGGCTCAAAAACTTGCAGGCACTTCCAAAATCCATGCCGGAACTGTTTATCTTACTGACGGTCAGTTCAGCGACAGTGCGGCTGTGGGGAATGTAATTGTAATTGCCGGGGAACGCTTAAATCCCGTACAAAAAAAGAAAAAGAACCCCTATAAATCCTATAAGGGCGCGAAAATCGGCAGTCTTGAAGACTTGACGGAAGGCGATTTAATCGTTCATGAACGCTACGGAATAGGGCGTTTTATCGGTATAG
>JAISVP010000039.1 GCA_031271475.1 Oscillospiraceae bacterium
AAACGACGGCGTTAAGAAAAGCAAAGGAGATGTTGAGATATGAATAAGTTTACCGTTCCCGAAATAAATCTGTTATGCATTTATGCGGACGAAAGCAGGGAGCAGACCGCCGTTAATATTATAACGGCGATTCCCGATTTTGAAGATAAGGAGATGGTCGAGCTTGCCGAGGGCATTATTGAGAAGCTCGACAAAATGAGTGACGGCGACTTCTCCGATTGGGATTTTGCCGGGCAGTTTGCGGGAAGTTATGAGTACGAGTAGCATTTTTTCGGACGTTAAAGAGCGTCTGAACCTGCGTGAAGTTGCGGAATATTACGGGTTGGAAGTGAACAGGGGCGGCTTTGTAAGCTGCCCCTTTCACGATGAACGAACGCCGTCAATGAAGCTGTATGACGACCATTTTTACTGCTACGGATGCGGTTGCCACGGCGATGTTACTGATTTAACGGCAAAGATTTTCAATCTGTCCCCGATTGACGCGGCGCGGAAACTTGCTTCTGATTTTGGAATTATATCCGATGAACGCACCTCCGGCAGAAAGCCGACAATTAAGGAAAAAATGATGTATTATTCCTTTGCCGCCCGTGAGGAACACGCATACAAAATTCTGCGGGATTACTGCGATTTCCTCGATGAATGCCGGAAAGAGTATGCTCCCGCACGGATCGATGACGAACTTCATCCGCTTTTTGTCAAGGCTATAACCGAGTTGCCGAAATTCGAGTATTACAGGGATGTTTTTATCTTTGGGACGAAAGACGAGCGGAAGGAGTTTATTGCGGAATTTGCGGGGGTTTTAGGTGGGATTGAACGGGAGTTAAACGGTATGAAGGCGCGTCCGGAAATGGAATTGGTGTGATGCAGGTGGATATTAGTTTTTGGAATTATTTTTCAAAAAGGCTTGCAAAAGCGAATAACGTGTGATATACTTAACAAGTACAAGTTTATATGTAAGAGTTTAAAATTTTTGAGCAATTCATGTGCAATAGCTAATATTTGCTTAGTACCTATTTTTAGCGTAAGAGTATTGCGATAAGGGGTAGCTTAAATCACGGCATGAGATTGTCGTTTTGGCTATAATGCGAAGATATATCGAATGAAATTCAATATATGGGAGAAATAATATTTATAAATAATTGAAAGAGAGTATAGCTATGACAACTATTACAGAGAAAGTAGCTCTTGCAAAACTTGGAGCGACTGATTGGCGTTCGCTTAATAAAAATCAGATTAATTATTGTAAAAAGTCATCAAGAATCAGTTGAAACTCTCATAAATTTGTTGAACCGGTCCGATGCTACTTTTGAAGAAAAGAAATATTGGAATAGCGAATTATTTAAGCAGTTGAAGGAATTCCGTGAATATGATAAAGAAAACAAAAACTTCTTAAGAGAAATCGATAATAAAAACAAGGAATTTTTGTCAGATTTGTATAGAGGGGTGGTTACGTGTGCAGTTTGTTTAATTGCGTTGTTTGCTACTCTATGCAGGAGGAAAGATTAAACTTAAATGAACTTAAATGAACTTGAATTTGGTTTGGGGGAATTATAATGTTGTGGCGAGAAATCACGTTAATATGTGCAATAAATGCAATAGCAACATTTGGAATTAGTTTATTAGTAAATTACCTTACATCATATATAGGCAAAAAGGGCGAATATTTAGCAACAAAAGAAGATATATCAGAAATTACTCGTAGGACAGAGGAAGTAAAAGACGAAATATGTAAAGGATTTGCATTATACTCCGCTGATTTAAAGTTTAAATATGATTTTTATTACAAGCAATATTCTGAATTGTATTCTTTTTTATTCGGAGTAATATGTCAGTCAGAATATTTACGGGGATTTTTCGAGAAATGCGACGAAAATCAAACATTAACTTTTGATTATTATCCATTTATTGAAATATCCTCTACAACCCGAACAATTACAAAAACCACATTTGATGAAAATGGGTTTAATGCGAAAAGAACGCAAGAAACATTCGAAACAGATTTGTCGAAATTTAATAAAAAATGTTTATACGAAACTATTATAAACAAAGGACAATACGCAACTCCGAAACTACTTAAATTAGCCGTTGAATATCGTTATGCGTATCAAAACTATTCCGGCAATCCTGACATCACAAACTCATCTCTTGAAGATGAAGCGAACAAAGAAGAATTTCGGTTAATAAGAGAAATTGTATGCTGTATAGTATCAGAATACAACTTTTTAAGAAAGCAATTAGAAATGGAATATGGAAATGTAGCATTAGAAAAAATTGAACTAAAATAACAATTTATAAACAATACATTACAAGAGCCGCCCCGGCTCTTGTTTTATTTTACCCAAATCAAAACCAAGGAGGCGAAAAATTGCCAACCCAAACAAAAATCAATCAATACACGGAACTGCTAAACCGTTCCGTGAGCGGATTACACGAAGCGGAGCGGTGGAAAAACTTCCTGTCCACCGCTTCAAGACTGTACAAGTATAAATTCGCGGAGCAAGCGATGATTCACGCACAAAGACCGGATGCCACAGCGTGTGCGGATTACGATTTATGGAAACGTCCCGACATTGCCGACAGGCAGGTTAAGCGAGGAAGCAAGGGAATCGCGCTGCTTGACCGAAGCGACAGTTACCCGAAAATCCGGTATGTTTTCGACATTTCCGACACCGAAGCTCGGAGTAAGAAAAAGCTGCGGTTTTGGGAAATCAATAGAGAAAATGAGCCGATTGTTACGGATTTATTCCGCGAAAGATACGGCGCGAAGTCCGGGGATATGGACGCCGCGATTTTTGAAACAGCGGAAAATATCGCGAGACAATTCGGCGCGGATTACGCCAATGAACTGCTCGATTACACCGAAAATACGTTTTTAGAGGAATTGGACGACTTCAATGTCTACACTGTTTTCAACGGTATCCTCGAAAAAAGTATAGCGTACACACTGTTGGAACGATGCGGATTTCCCGCAGACGCGTATATCGACGAAGATGATTTCAGCGAACTGTATAACTTCAATTCCGCCGAAACTATGGCGGTTTTGGGCGCGGCGGTAAGTGATTTATCCGAGCAGGTTTTACGGAATATTGAAATCACGATAAAAAATTTTGAGAGGAGCAAGAATCTTGAATCCACAAGAAACAATCACAGAGAAACTCCCGGACGGAACAGAAATAACGTACACTCCGGACACGAAAACAGGGACATATCTTCTCGAACTGACTCCCCCGGAACATCCGGAAATCGGGTTTTACGGCAAGGCGAGAGCGAAATATCTCCGGGAACAGAAACCGACGAAATACGAAATAATGCTCATAAAGGGAACGCTGAACCAACACTTGACGGACACCGACAGAATGGCGAACAAACAGGAGGAATTGCTCATCAAGAAAATGGCGGAATCGGCGGGAGTGAACGAGAAACTGAAATCGACCGACCAGATGAAATGGGTGCGGATGATGAACAACATCCGGCACAGAGCAAGGGAAATAACGCTGAACGAACTGATATACAATTAAATCCTGATAACAGCG
>JAISVP010000073.1 GCA_031271475.1 Oscillospiraceae bacterium
AGTGGAATATCGTTCCTGAGATAATGATTCCGCTTGTAGGCGAGATCAAAGAATTGCAGTATGTTAAGAATATTGTTGTGGAAACGGCAGATGCTGAAATCGCAAAAGCAGGCGTGAAACTGGAATACAAAGTGGGAACAATGATTGAGATTCCGCGTGCTGCACTTACCGCTGATGAAATTGCGAAAGAAGCTGAATTCTTCTCATTCGGCACAAATGACCTTACACAGATGACATTTGGATTCTCACGTGACGATGCCGGAAAGTTCTTGGGTGATTACTATGAGAAGAAGATCTATGAATCCGATCCGTTTGCAAAATTAGATCAGACGGGTGTCGGTAAGCTCGTTGAGATGGCGGTTGAATTGGGAAGAAAAACACGTCCTGATATAAAGCTTGGAATTTGCGGCGAGCATGGAGGTGATCCGTCAACGGTTGCATTCTGTCATAAGATCGGTCTTTCGTATGTATCTTGTTCACCGTTCAGAGTTCCGATTGCACGTCTGGCGGCAGCGCAGGCAGCACTTGACGATTAGTATCGGTTAGTGTTCAGCGGTTCGTTGATGAGAATGGGTTTAGTCTTTTCTCAGTCAGGATTACTGTTACCGGCTCAGTAAGGCACAAACCAATTTACGTTAATATAAAGCCGGTCGGCAAGAGCGGCATAATCGGGAACGGTTATGCCGCTTTTTTGCTGTGCGTTTGCGGAAAGCACCTGTATATTACTGATTCCGTTTTCATACTGATGTATTTCATATGCGAGATTTCTTATTCTGTTGTATGTCAGGCTGTAGCCTGTATTGTATTTCTGTGACAGAACGGTAAACAAATCATGCATTTCGGTCCAAGTATAACTGCTTAGTTTTTTAAAAAGTTCCGAAAAATCCGGAATGACTAACTTATACGGCAAGAGTAATTCCGCAGCCCCTTCGTTCGCCTGCCATTCCAGAATTCTTAAATCACAGGTATTCTCATCCAATAAATCGGATTCTTTACAGGTGCTGTTGCCTGTCTCAGCTGCTTTTTCAAAACACTCAAAATAATTTATTCCGTAATTTCTGTGTTTGGTAAGATGTATAAGTTCGTGTGCACAGTCGAAGTTCTGATCTGTTGGTGCACGGTTTTTATTAAGGACAATCATGTCACTTTTTGAGCCGACAAACGCTGCACCGGAAAATCCGTAAGTTTTAAAGTCCGCAAACTCAAGTATAATATTACTTGGCAATGCATTCATAACATTTACGGGCACATCAAATAAACCTAACTGACTGCGTAATTTTTCGACAAAAGCGTACAGTTGTTTTTTTGTAATATAATCAATCATTTAATTTCCTGTGTTTACCGTACAATTTTATAATTGTCTCCACATCCTCTTCATCAAGCCCCATACGCTGGGCTTCTTTTCCGAGTCTTAAATAAATTCCGTCAAGTTCATGTTTCTTGCGTCCGAGCAGTTCATCCGCAGACACGTCAAAGAATTCCGCGAATTTCATCAGAATGTCTATATTCGGAACACTGCCCGCACGCCAGCGCGACTGCGTACCCTTACTGTATCCCAATTCGCTGATAACATTGGTGACTTTCAGACCTCGCTGTTCACAAAGTTTACAAAGATTTTCATAAAACATAGTGCCTCCTTGTGCAAAGTGACTAAAAGTACGCTTTGGCACACTTTTACTATTGACAAGTACGCCAAAGCGTACTATAATACTTATAGTATACCACAGAATGCAATTCATGTCAAGTGTTTTGCGTCGAAGTTCATTCAGAAAAATATGGAAACGGAGAAAAAGTAATGAAAAGGGTACCTTTTGAAGTTTTAGAGTTTGACAGTAAGATAATAGAAGCGTGGAGAAATGAAAATGCGTATGACAATAGCGGACAAATAGCAAAAATAAAAAGGGCACTGGCGGAAGTCATAAAAAATGACCTCACGCCGCGCCAAAAAGAATTGATAACAATGTATTATTACGATGGAGAGAATATCCCCGCCATAGCAAACTCATTAGAAATAAACAGATCGACCGTTTCACGCACTTTAGCGCGTGCAAGAAAAAACATTTCCGACAGGCTTAAATATCTTATGTAATTGGCTGGGTGTCCGTTTCCAGAAGAGTTTTTTCGGTGCCCTCGCTTAATATGTCAGATTCTTCGGGCTGCTCTGTATTTACGGGTTTATTTGTCTTCTCAGGTTTGTCAGTTTTTTCAGATTTCTCAGTCTTTTCGGGTTCTTCGGTATTTTCCGGGCTGCCGGTAAGAGCGGTTTCAACTCCGGATACGGAAGTTTCACTGTTGCTAACTAAACCGTGTGTGAAATCTGTTATGTCGACTGTAAGCTCAAATCCCGGCATTTCAAAACCGATAGGAGCGCCTGTATCAGCATCAAATTTCAATACATAATCCCCAACTTCGGACTTCCCCTTAAGTAACAAACCGTTATCTGATTTTTGCATGGTTAAATTATCGCTTTCGGATGTCGTGTCAAGTGCGTTAAACATCTGTTCAAGCATAGATTTAATCGGCACAGCAGATTTCGGTACAGAAAAACTTAATCCTTTGTAAGATGCGGACACATTGCCTTCCGCAAAAGTCAGACAAACCCCCGCAAGAGTTTCCGGTGATAAAAAGTCTGCTTGCCATGCATTAGGAGCCATTCTCTGTATTGCCGCTTCGGATTCATCTTCACCGTAAATCATTTTTATTTTTGCACTGTACTCACCGTCAATATCGGGTCTCATATTGGACTCAACCTCCTTGACGACTCCGCATCCGCCAAAAAACATCATTAACATCCCTGTTAAAACAATCCCAATAAATCTTTTCATAATAATAAAAACTCCTTCTAAAATGTAACGGACTACGTGCCCAAACAGCTTGTCGTTTGTCCTTTGTAATATGTATGTGTGACGGAAATGTTTTATACGGGAAAAATAAATAAAAAAGACTTGTATTTTATTTCCGGGTGTGGTATAATAAGAAAGTTGTGTGGTTATAGCCGTTTCTAACGGCTATGGTTTGGGCAAAACCCGGACTCCGTACGCAAATGCGTGCGTCGGTGAGAACTTCGCTTAGCCCGTTTTCGATCGAAATTACTATATAGCCGTTTCTAACGGCTATGGTCTCGGCAAAGCCGAGACCCGCACGCATTTGCGTGCGTCGATGAGGACTTCGCTTAGCGAAGTTCTCAATCGAAATTACTAAACAGTGCTTTCTGCCGGAGACGGATTCAATGTGCGAAAGCTGCTTTGTAAGGTGTTTCTGCCCAATAAGAACAGATCCTTAGTTATTTGGAAAGGAGTTTCAGGAGGAATTTCAATGTCTGTAAAAGTTGTAATAGGTTCGCAGTGGGGCGATGAAGGTAAAGGTAAAGTAATTGATGTTTTAGCGGCTCAGGCGGATGTTGTGGTCCGGTCACAGGGAGGTAACAATGCCGGACATACTGTTATTAGTAACGGAACGGTATACAAACTGCACCTTGTCCCGTCGGGGATTTTGCACTCAGGTACCCTGTGCTTAATAGGTGCAGGTGTTGTAATTGACCCTAAAGTTATTTTACAGGAAATTAAAAATCTGCATATGCAAGGCGTTTCAACTGAAAATTTAAGGATTGACCCAAGAGCACATATTATAATGCCGTGGCATATTGTACTCGACGGACTGTCTGAAGAATACCGCGGTAAAGAAGATATAGGTACTACGAAAAGAGGTATAGGGCCGGCTTATGCAGATAAATACGAACGTATCGGTATCCGTTTCAACGATTTGATAAAGCCTGAAATATTTGCAGAGAAAGTACGTATTACAGGGGAACTTAAAAATAAAATCATTACTGAAGTTTACGGCGGAGAGCCGATTGATACAGAAGAGGTTATTAAACAGTACGGTGCATATGCACAGGAGTTGAAACAGTATGCCGGGGATGTGTCTGTACTGACTTATCAGGCGTATGAAGCCGGTAAAAACATAATGTTCGAGGGTGCACAGGCAACCTTGCTTGATATAGACTACGGCACATACCCTTATGTGACTTCGTCACATCCTATTTCCGCAGGCGTGTGTACGGGTACGGGCATTGGTCCTAAAATGCTTGAGCAGATCATAGGCGTTGCAAAGGCATATATTACAAGGGTAGGAAAGGGGCCTTTCCCTACGGAACTTAACTGTGAAATTGGGGAAAGGATAAGACAGACCGGCGGTGAGTTCGGCACTACAACAGGCAGACCGCGCCGAACAGGGTGGTTTGACTCGGTGATTTTACGCCATTCCGTAAGAATTAACGGTATTGACGGACTTGTGATAAATAAATTGGACACATTGCAGGGCATTGAAACGTTAAAGATTTGTACAAAATATATTCATAAAAACGGTGAAATACTGACTGAATTCCCTATATCCATTGAAGATTTGAAAGATGTAGAGCCTGTATATGAGGAGTTTCCAGGATTCACACAGGATATTACCGCATGTAAAACATTTCAGCAGTTTCCTGAAAATTGCAAACGTTATATAA
>JAISVP010000090.1 GCA_031271475.1 Oscillospiraceae bacterium
CAACCCGACAGAATATCCCCCGCACCGATTTCAAACTCCTTCATAAGCTCGCTATGCTTAAAGGCGTCACGGTTACAGGAAGTAATAAAGACCTGCATATCCCTGACGATATTATAAACGACATTACGGCGGAAGCTGTCAAGTTCTCCCATAACATCGTCAAGCAGAACGACAGGACGGGCATTATTCATTTTACGGCAGATATACGCCTGAGCCAATTTCAGCGACAGCGCGGCAGATTTCTGCTGTCCCTGAGAAGCAAATTCCCTTGAACTGAAACCGTCGACAGTAATCCTTATATCATCTTTATGAGGTCCGACAACGGTATATCCGGCATTGAGCTCATCCCTGCGGGCAGCCGGACTGCACAGATAAGCATATAACTCCTCACATGCGGCAGTATTCCCGGCAGCTGTTTTCAGCTCCGGGGAATAAGCAGTACGGCTTGGAACATATTCGATTCTCAGCCGTTCACTGCCGCCTGAAATTTCATTATACACCCTTCCGGCAAGTTTGTCAAGACTTTGTATATAATCTCCGCGTCTTAAAACAGTCTGAACGCAGGCGTAAGCGTATCCGGCATTAAATGACGCGAGCACTTCGGAAGAACCGTTCCCGAAATTGATCTGTCTGATAGCGGTATTACGCTGTTTAAGCAATTTTCGGAGTTCCCTTACGGTTTTAGAGTAGCCGCTGAAAAGCTGTGAATTGCACAAATCAATAAAATCGCGGCGTTTTTCGGGTGAACCTCTAATAAGCTCGACATCAGCGGGAGTAAACAGAATACATTTAAAACTGTCAAAAAGCGTCTGTTTATCCGATTTCACCTTATTAATAAATATATCACGGCATACCCCATCGGATTTAAAACTTACAGTATAATCTCTCTCATCAAAGCATTCCATTTCCAACTCAAACATTTCAGCGCCGTGATTTACAGCAGAAACTTCCTTTGACGCACGGAAACTTTTACATCCCGAAAGCATCCACAGAGCCTCAAGAACAGAAGTTTTCCCCTGTGCATTTTTCCCGTAAATAAGATTATACTTATCATGCGGACACAGCGTCATAGACTTTATATTACGGAAGTTTTTTATTGTCAGTTTCTTTACAGTCATAAAACTTCAAGCACATTCCCGTCAAACTCGACAGTATCGCCGGGACGGATTTTCTTTCCCCTCATAAGGCACACCTGTCCGCCGACTTTGACCAGCCCATCCTTAACAGCAGCCTTTGCCTCACTTCCGGTACCGGAAAGCCCCGCATACTTAAGAAGAGAATCCAACTTAATATACTCCGTCCCTATTTTTAAGGCGCGTGTATTCTTTACCGTTTCAGATTTACCTTTACCTGCGGGGGCTGGTACCATGTGTTTAGGCGGTGATTTTAAGCCGCGTGTATTCTTTACCGTTTCGCCGTTACGAGTGCCGGGGGCTCCCCGCATCCCTGCTGACCGCAAATCCGGGCGCAGCGGTTCAGTTCCGTTTTTGGACGTATACTGCGATATGCCCGCGGGGGCTCCCCGCCCGGCGGGGGCTCCCCGCACCGTTTCAGATTTACCTTTACCGTCAGACATCTTCTTCCGCATCCCTGATAGAAATTCCCTCAATAAATTTTTCATCTTCCGCCAGTTGTGCCTTAAGCTTACTTCTGACATCCAAAATGACCTGTGCGGCTCCGTCCATAGTTTTAGACGCTGACTCAGTCACCCCGGCGGAAGCCTTAATCGTATCAGATGAAGCTTTAATGGTATCAGCGGAAGTCTTGAAAGTTTCAGCCGCCGACACCGTAGTTACTGCCGATGCCTGAATAATTTTCACCGAAGACGTAATAGTTGCGGACGCCAAATTAAGTACTTCAACAGCTATTGACATCTGCCCCGCCATATAAGCATACTTCATCTTATAGTCTTCTCTTCTTTTTCTCCGGGTTTCATCCGGATCCTCAGTTAATTCCGGAGGTAAATATTCATCTTTCATTTCTTTAATTCCTTTCATTCACCGCAAGCCCCGAATACCGGATCGGTAAAGCGGCATGCTTTTGTTTCTTTTTATCAAAAAAAAGACATCATTTGCGCCTTAGAAATATTATACCACAAATGCCGCAAACTGTCAAGGGTTTTTATTTTAAAAAATTTCAAAAAAGTGTTTACAAACAGAAAAATATATGGTATAATGTAATTGCATATAAATATTGTATCTAAATTGGAGGTAATAACAAGATGAAATTTAAGAAAACTCTCGCCTTACTGACGGGTGCGTTAACCGCATTCGGCTGTATAGCCGCAGGTGTCCCTGCTGCTTTTGCGGCACCGGCTCAGCCAAGCGGCTCAATTAACGGGATTTGGCTGGAATATGACGAAACCGCGAATGCGTATAAAGTCACGAAGTACGATGAACCCGATCAGCCTTACTTCAAGTACAACAAGGTCTTTATTCCGGATACATACGACGGTCTGCCGGTGTATAAAATCGAATCCGATGCGTTTTTCGGTGCGGAAAACCTTAACGAAATCACCATCCCCGCAACAGTTTCCGTCATTGAAGACGGGCCTTTCGGAAACTGCACAAGACTCCTGAGCATACATGTCGACCCCGAAAACGAACACTTTACATCCGTTGACGGCGTACTGTATACAAAGGATATGACTGAAATAGTCAACTACCCCGCATGGCACGGGGAAGCTATATTCCATTACTATACCTATAACGATATGCCGCCGTGGTGGGACGCTGTAGATATGACAGTGGACGATCAGGGGAATCCGAAGAACCCTGACGGCATACCGTGGCCGCCGTACCCGTTCGGGCAAATGTCACAGTATTGGGATCCCACGGAATTTCTGCCGCCGTGCACCGTGGAAGAACCGCCCCTCGGTTACGCGCATATGAGAGCTTCCGGCACATGGAGCAAGCAGTGGCCGCCGAGAATGGAATCGGAACCGATGACCGCAAGGGAACCTAACCGCGACAATTTTGAAACCGAGGAAGAGTATCAGGCAGCATATGCCAAATACGAAACCGATAAAGCCGCTTACGATGCGTTCTGGTCTAACTATACCGGACAGAATGACCCGAAGCTTTTACAGGATCGCTTTGATTATTTCGTAAACACAGTAATTCCCAGACAGTCATACCCATTCGCAATGGAAAATGATTTTACCGAGGAATATACCGTTCCCGACACTGTCACAGTTATCGGCAACCGTGCGTTTGACCGCTCAAAATTAGTAAAAATCAATCTTCCGGACGGCGTTACCGATGTAGGTTTCAGTGCGTTTTCAACCTGTTCCTACCTTACGGATATCGAACTTCCGGACAGTGTTAAGACCATAGGACATGCGGCATTTGCGAATTCAAGCAGTCTTAAGGAATTAAATTTCCCGGACAGCGTTACTTCACTGGGACACAATATGTGTATTAACTGCACATCGCTTCAAAGCGTAAGTTTGCCGGCGGCACTCGAATCAATCGGTAACCGTGCTTTTGAATCATGTATAAAACTGACCGAAATCGAATTCCCGGAAACACTCGTAAGTATCGGCGACAGCGGATTTTACTCATGTAAACTGCTGACAGCGGCACCCTTGCCGTCAAGTCTGCAAAGTCTTGGTGCACAGGCATTTCAGGAATGTGCATCCCTTAAAGAAATGACAATCCCGGCAGGCATTACAGAAATCAAAGACTACACATTCTCCAACTGTCCGGGGCTTACAAGCCTTAAATTCCCGGATACGCTTACAAAAATAGGCAATTACGCATTCCAGTTCGCATCCTCGCTTAAACAGGTGTCATTGCCGGATTCGCTGGGTTCTATCGGGAAATCCGTGTTCTACAACACAGGCCTTGAAAAAATCGTCATCCCTAAGGGCGTTACATCTATAAGCGAATACGCGTTCGCCAACAACCGCAGTCTTACGTCGGTAAAACTCCCGGACGGACTTGAAACTGTAGGGAATTACGCATTCTATTCCTGTGAACAGCTTAAGAATATCACTGTTCCCGACAGCGTAACCGATATCGGAGACTACGCACTGGGATATGTATACAAAAACCGCAACGGAATCGCTTCATCCGAAACAGTTCCCGGTTATGTAATTTACGCAAATGAAGGCACTTACGGTGAAATATATGCTTGGGACAATGATATTGACTATGCGGAACCGGTTGAACAGCAATTCATAGCCGGTGATTTAAACGGCGATGAAACCGTTACCGTATCCGACCTTGTACTGCTTAAATGGCTGACATTGGGAGTTGTAAAGGATCAGGTTGTTTCCCCGCTGGCAGGTGATATTGACGGCGATAAAAGCATTACTGTGTTCGATATAGTATTGCTTATGAGAGTTGTTCTGGAGGGTTAAAGTGAAAACTGAAAGAAACTACCGTGATATGTATTATCACCTTGCAGGGCGAATGGCAACGGCAGTTGAATTGCTCGAATCCACGGTTAAAGTTTCAAAAGCGGCAACTGACGGTCTTGAAAGTATAACTAATAGTCTGAAAAGAGCACAGTCTGAAGCAGAAGATACCTTTATTGACGGTGACTTTGACGGCACTAATGAGGGCAGTTAGCAGTTCTGCAATAATTCCGGCACGAACATGCGAAGCGAATTCCTCAGCGGCACACGCAAATGCGTGCG
>JAISVP010000137.1 GCA_031271475.1 Oscillospiraceae bacterium
CTTTGCGGTGAAAATAGCTTTTTTCCGTTCCCCTTCAAGCAAACCTTCAAGCAAGCCTTCTTGTTTCCCCTGAATCCTCGCATTATAGAGAGCAGTATTCCGAGCCAATTCCGCAAACTCGCGGTTCATGGCAATTATTCTGTTGCTTTCATCGGCGTTGAAGTCGCGCCAGGCATTCGCTGCCTTTTGAATATCAGATGTTCCCGTTTGTCCAATCATATCAATCTCCTCCTCGCTTTTAGCTTTAAGAAAATTCAGCCACATTAACTCGTTATTTTCATCGGCTTTGAAATTAGGCACTTTCCTAAGCTCAACAATCTGTGCGTCAAGTTTATCAGACAGCGGAAATTGCAAATCTTTTTCCGTAACAGCAAAATTGTAATGGAATTTCGGACTATTCCTATGTTCCGGGAACATCTCGAAATCAACAAACGCAAGGGATATACATTTCTTCAGTCCCCAGTAATTATTGCCTTTTCCAAGCGTTGCCGAATACATTTTTGCCCAATAAACAAGCAATCTGTCCCCGAAATTCTCTTCTTTTCCCACTTGCATTTCGACGTCTATATCTGTTCCGTCAATGGACAGACTCAAATCAAGTCTACAGAATTTATCCGCTATGTTTTCCGGTGTAATCTCCGGGTTTTTCACCGTAACATCCGACATTGTCTCTTTGGGTATGTTCAAAATCGCCGACAGAAATGAGATCAGCAAATCCCTGTTTTTCTCGCTTCCGAATATCTTTTTGAACACCGCGTCATTTGTCAAATAATAGTACTTTTTCAAGTCCAATAGAACCAACTCCTTCTTGCTTTTATTATAGCACAAAATTTGTGTGATTGCAAGTGGTTTTTTACTTCAAAGAAGGAACCGTATGCTCCCCTCAATATTCATTTATCATTTCTGAGTATTCATTGCCGGGAATAGATAAAAAGGTGACAGAAAGATTCCGTCACCTTTTCATATGTTTGGAAGATTATGCCGGAATTTCGCCGAGAACAATACCCTCTTCTTCGTTTAAATATCTCGCAAGCATGAGAGCGTCCTTGTTTGTAATACTGCCGTCAGGATAAACTTCGGCATTCGCAAGTCCGGCTTCGGTAACTTCCGCTTTGTCAACCAAATACTGCATCAGAAGCGTTAAGTCAAGACCGTCAACCGATCCGTCACAGTTGACATCGCCCAATAAACCCCGTTCTATGGTTACAGAACCGTTCACGGCTTCAAAATCCAAATCCTCAAACGCATTGTTTGTCGCTGTGTGGGCAAGGAATTCAACAGGAGTTGTTGTTCCGACCTGTGCGGTTGATTTGACTCTGAATTTAAGCGTTATCAAGTCGGCATCATCCGCAAGCTCTCCGGAATTTACCCAAACTATTTTGATTCTGCCGTCCTCAACTAAATTGCTTTCAAGCATTCCGCCGGAAGCGGTTTCCGCTGAAACAAAGTCAAGAGCCAGCGGGTCGAATCCAATCTCAAATGTGGTTGACGCAATTCCTGTTACGCCTTTTTTGCTGAGAACAACGGGAACTTCCTGTCCAATGTTAGCTGTGGTGTGCGCCAGTTCAAATCTGTCGCCGGATATAGGTGCAACAGGACCCGGACCCCATATCATTATGGGTACAGGACTGTAAGTTGTTGTTCCGTCACCGAGTTGACCGCGGTTGTTACGCCCCCAAGTCCAAAGGCTACCATCTGTTTTTATGATAAAGGTGGCATCAAACCCAGCAAATACTTTAGAAACATTATCCATAACTTGTGTAGGAACAGTACTGTCTGTGACATTGCCGTCACCGAATCCGCCCTCATTGTTGTCTCCCCAAGCCCAGAGACTGCCATCTGTTTTGATTGCTACGGTATGGTCATCACCAACTGATACACTGACAACGTCATCCATTACTTTTACGGGGTTTGCTGTGCTATTATCGCCAGCTATTCCACCGCTTGTTGTACCGTTGCCAAGTTGCCCAAGATTATTATATCCCCAAGTCCAAAGGCTACCGTCTGTTTTTATGGCTGCGGTATAAAAACATCCAGCAGATACGCTTACGACATCATCCATTACTTTTATAGGTATCAAACTTTCAGTCGTTGTACCGTTGCCAAGTGCGCCATAAGCATTAATACCCCAAGTCCAAAGGCTGCCGTCTGTTTTTATCACTGCGGTGTGGTATCTGTATGCTGACACGCTGATGACATTATCCATCACTTTTACAGGTGATAAACGTTCAGTTTTTGTGCCGTCGCCAAGCTGTCCATATTGATTACTGCCCCAAGTCCAAAGACTGCCGTCTGTTTTTATAGCTGCGATATGCTCACCATTAGCAGAAATATTTGAGACATCTTCCATTACTTTTACAGGTGTCTTACTGCTGCTGTTTATACCGTTGCCAATATGCTGTCCCCAAGTCCAAAGACTGCTGTCTGTTTTGATTGCTGCGGTATGTCTATCACCTGCTGATACGCTGACAACATCATCCATAACCTTTATAGGTGTTGAACTGGAAGTTGTTGTTCCGTCTCCCAGTTGCCCACTAGTATTCCAACCCCAAGTCCAAAGACTGCCGTCTGCCTTTATAGATGCGGTATGACCGCTGCTTGCCGACACCTGCAAAGCCCCGTATTCTTCGGTTGCCGCCTCAGCCTGACACAGCGGGACAGACACAGCAAACAGCATTGCCGCCGCTGTTAAAAAACTTGTTATTTTCTTTTTCATAAATATTTTACCTTCCTGTTTTTTATTTATTTGAAACTGAACCGTTTTTTAATTTGCATTCCACAAATTCAAGATCCTCGTCTGAAACATTGGCACGTCCCAAGCTTAGCTCCAATGGCATACTTCCGGGAATTTCCTGTATTACTTTGAAATATGCCGTGTACATAACTCCGTTGCCTTTAAAATTTTCGGCGTTTGAATAAGTTATGTTTACCGAGTTAAGCGGCTGTTTTGCCGTTGAAATATTTTCGACAAAAAGACCGCCGTTAAGCAGTTCCGACTGTTCCGCCGAAACAGGCTCAAGATACGCGTTGTCGAATCCGATTTTCAGACCGACTGTCGAAATTCCGCGATTGCCGGAAATTTTAACGGGAACCGCCACAGTTTCTCCGACTGCTGCTTCCGTGCTGCCAACGGTTATAACAGGTTTTCCTGCAAAAGCCATGTACACAGCAACGGATGCGGCAATAACCGGCACGGTTAAACCGAATATTGCCAGAATCTTTTTTTTCTTTGAAGCCGTAATTAACACCTTCCCTTCAGTTAACTTTACAGACGGCAGATATACCGTCAAGTCCCACAAGTCCGCGGTTATTACGGGTGTTTTCATACAATCATAAACATCATCTCCTGTCTGATTTTCCCACCTTAACTGCCGTAATTATCAGAAATAAAACGGCAATCGCGGTGTTTTTGCACTGTTATGCCTGCCCTGCCGTAAATTGCCGAGCGCACTGAGATTTTCCACAATCTGAACAACTTAGTTAAACAAGTTGGTTTGCAAATTGGCATCTTTATGACTTTTTACATCACATACAGTATTCTCCAATTATATCATGCCGGTATCTAATTGTCAACAGTTTTAAAAAATATTTGTTTTATTGTCGAAATATGTCCACTGCTGAATATTATCCGTCTCCACGGTATAACCACCCTTAAAGTTATGGGTTTGCGAATTGTGGCATCCCGGACAGTCTTGCACATACACAGAAAAGCTCATTCCGGAACCGTCAACAATCGTTTCCGGGATTACGTCTGCCAACTGT
>JAISVP010000195.1 GCA_031271475.1 Oscillospiraceae bacterium
AAGCGAATCAGTTCTCCGCGAACCTCCTATACTTCTACAATTACCATAATTACATCAGCTACCTTTCGTACAGAACATATAAGCGAATCAGTTTTTCGCGAACCTCCATACTTTCATAATTACATCAGCCGCCTTCCGTATAGAATTGATGTGGATAAGCCTTTGTATTTTAGCCGCCTTTAAGTTATGCCATGCTGTTATGCGGCACTGTTACGGAGCATTTACGCTCCCGTATTCATTCCACATTGGAATCACCCCTTTTTATTTAACAGTGCACGGGGATATGTCTTTGCATACTTCACTTTACACTATACTATAATAAAGCTATCATAAAGCTACCATAAAGCTACCATAAAGCTACCATAAAGCTACCATAAAGCTACCATAAAGCTACCATAAAGCTATATACAGATATATACAGATATTAAAGACACTGCCCGGTACTGTCTTAATTGCCAGCTGTTTGCGAATCCGGGTAACTGCCCGCCAAACGGCTCCGCCGCTTTAATATTCTCATCGGAACCACCTCCCTCTTATTAATAACAAAGAGGTTTTCTATTTTAATAGCAAAAGCTGTTAACGCGGGTTTTCCGAACTCCCGCAAAACCGCATTCGGATTCCGGTAAGCCAATTCCTTCCCGGCAAGCAGCCGGTCTTTATGCGTCTGTGCTCAAAGGTTTTAAGTTAAGATCTTCTGTCTTAACGCAGTCCCGAGCAAGGTCTGCTGTGCCTTTTGGCTTATCGGGACGGCAATCATTTATGTAATCATGTTTTGGTAGATATCAGCTGTACGCTTGCGCATCGGTTTCTTCACGGATATTGTTCTCACTAAGGAGTGAGTGCGGGGTATGAACCGAATTCAATATCCCCCAGTTTTGTACCGTTTATAAACCGTGCGGCTCAGCGGCCTGCTGTAAATGAATGCCTGCTCCAAATTCTGATTCCGGTTCAACCGTCATAATAACATCGCCGCCTTTCCCGTTACGGGCAGCATTCGCTCCCGTACCTTTAAGTTTTGCATGAGCAAGAGGATGTGAATATTTCTTTGCTGAAACTTTTGCGTCAAGGGCGCTTGCCTAACTCCGGACGGCCCTTTTTGGATGTTTGATCCGTCTCTCTTAACCCTGTATATATGATAACATATTGTTTAGCGTTTGTCAAGTGTTTATTGCGAAAAATAACCACCAAACTTTCCAAAAGGTTTTTGTGCAAATTGCACAAAAAAGCCTGCCTGACATGCCTTGAATTTGTACAAGGGGCTGTAAAAACTTGTTTCTGATAAATTTTATAAAGCCGCATAAAATATTCTTGAATGTTTTTTAAAAAAACTCTTGACAACCGCAAGTTAGTATGATACAATAGGAAAAGTGAATATATAGGTCAGTATTATTACAGATTCTGTAAGGAGAAAAACGTATGAATAACGAAATGGACAGCGGTCAGGAATTTGAAATCTATACCCTTATCGATGAGGACGGCAACGAAAAGGAATTTGAACTGCTTGATACCCTCGAGGAAGGCGGCGAAACATACTACGCGCTTATGCCTGTGTTAGAAGACGGTGAGGAAATTGATGGCGATGACGATGAGCAGCTTATGGTGATCGTAAAAGAACAGGACGAAAACGGCGAAACTGTTTTGGCTTCCATAGATGATGACGATGAATTCGACAAAATCGGTCAGATGTTCATTGAACGCCTTGACGATATGTTTGAAATTGAAGACGACGAAGACGAAAATGAAGACGGTGCCTCTGCCGGTGTTTCCGATGAAGGCGATGACGTCTGTCGGGCTGAGTTTACTGCCTTGTGCGTTTATACTGCCGTTATATAATCCAACAGATATAACTAGGGATTACTGTTCTTGCAGCGGATTGCAGACCTCCCGCATACCTTATACAGTATGCGGACGTTGGGAGCGCGAAACTGTGAGGCGTTTGCCCACCTGCTACTGCGGGTTTTATTGGGTCGTGTGACGGCAAGGCGGTTAATTTTAAAAAAACACCGGATTGTATCCGGGTTTATTTAATAAAGTGAAAATCCAATGTCTTTGCGAAACGGCTTTTTAAGCTGAAATCCGAAGGTCTTGCGAAACGGCTTTTTAAGCTGAAATCCCGAAGGTCTTGCGAAACGGCTTTTAAGTTAACCTCCATCCCCCATTAAAAGCCGAAGGTCTTAGATGTGCGTTTTTCACAGAAATAAAGGCTGAATATCTTGTTAAGATATTTCTTTGTTCAAAAAAATACGAAATATTTTTATGTTTGTGTGATGTGAAAATCTAAACGTCAGTGTTTTTGATGTTTGTAATTTAAAAACCGAACGTCAGTTATTTTTGATGTTTGTAATTTAAAAACCGAACGTCAATTGTGATGTTTATAACTTAAAAATCCGAATGTCTTTCAGGACGGTTTTTCAAAAGAAAGTGCCGGATGTTTTGGGACATTCTGAAATTAAAATCGGAAAGCGGGGGGAGACCTCCGCTTTTCTGATGTACCCGGAGGCTGAAATGGGATTGAATCTTTTTGTCTTGGAATTGCCGCAGCATATCATGTTTGTTATAATATCGGTGTGTTTCTTTTTATTGCAGCTGCTTACCACAAAGCGCAAGTATAATATCCTTATGCTGATTGCCGTGCCGCTTACGCTTTTTGTGTATGCCTGTGATACAAATCTGACATTTTACGGTCTTGGTATTGCCGAACTTGTCTTGCTTGTTATTACTTTCATACTTATGTCAGCTGAAAACAGAAAGGCTAAGAAGCTTAAGGACGAACTTGAAGCACAGGCGGCTCTCCAGTCCGGGCCTTTGCCGGAATATGCAGGCGCAGGCAGTGCGGAACCGATTGAATTTAACGGCGGCGGGGATGAGTTTTACGCAGCAGATGAGTTCGTTTTTGATGAATCAGACGCGGACGGTTGGGAGCAGTAATGGATATTCAGAAGAAAAAACGCATAGTAATTAAATTGGGTACGTCTACGCTTACCCATGCCACGGGCGGTCTTAATATAAGGCGTGTTGAGGAACTTGTTAAGATTACCGCCGACTTACATAATTCCGGTAAGGAAATTATAATCGTGTCTTCCGGTGCGGTCGGGCTCGGACTTGACAGGCTTAATGTACGCAGTATCCCCGATGATGTCAGCAAGGATCTGATTGTCAGGGCACTGGGCGAAAATGCGCTCGGACTTGACGTGCCGACTAAACAGGCCGCCGCCGCAATCGGGCAAAGTATGCTTATGCGGATTTATATGGAGTATTTCGGTAAGCACGGCTTGACTGTCGCTCAGATTCTGCTTACAAAAAAGGAACTTGAAGACAGCGGCTTTAATGACAATACAAAAAATACACTCAAAAGACTTCTTATTTCACGCGTAATTCCAATCATAAACGAGAACGATTCCGTTGCCACCGAGGAACTCGGAATAGGGGATAACGATACCCTTTCGGCTTGTGCCGCAAAGCTCATAGGGGCGGATTTGCTTGTGATTTTGTCGGATATTGACGGGCTTTACGATAAAGACCCGCATACGCATAAAGATGCGCGGTTAATCACGGAAGTCACCGATATTTCCGATATTGCGGACTGTGCGGCGGGGCCTTCCGGACATTTGGGTACCGGGGGAATGGTTACTAAAATAAATGCCGCGAAAATTGCCGCGGAAGCCGGAATTGGTACTGTTATTATGAACGGCTCAAAACCGGGACTTCTCTATGACCTGTTCGACGGCAAACCCGTTGGAACGGTATTTGCCGGGAGCCTCGCGGGCAAACGCGGAATACGCCCTAATGATTGACTTAATTATTGCCGCAAGGTACCAGCCCACGCGGGCAAACGCGGTATACGCTCCTGTAAGCTTTTTTAACTGACGCGGTAACAATAACGGTGCGGCGATTCAGAAACACACAGGTACAGAAAACGCAATATGCCTGCCGGGGCTCCCGGCAAAGAAACAAAGAAAGGGGAAAATATGACATATATTGAACAGCTTGGTGAGAACGCTAAAGCCGTAAAGTCTGCCGTTGCCGCGGCGAAGCCCGGTGTTAAGAATTACGCGCTCGAGTGTATTGCCGATAAACTCCGCGACAGTGCGGATACTATTATAATGGCAAATGAAAAAGATTTGCAAATTGCGGCTGATAACGCAATGCCTGTTGCTATGCGGGACAGACTTATGCTCAATAAAGACCGTATATACGCAATTGCACGCAGTATTCAGGTGCTGATTGATTCACAGGATCCGGTCGGGCTTACCGAATACGGAACTGTTCGTCCGAATGGGCTGAGGATTGCGAAAACACGGGTGCCGCTTGGGGTAATCGGGATGATTTATGAATCCCGCCCGAATGTTACCGTTGATGCGGCGGCTCTGTGCCTTAAGTCCGGGAATGCCGTCATTTTGCGGGGCGGGAAAGAGGCGTTCAATTCTAACAAATGCCTTGCGGATTTAATGCGTGAAGCGGTGCGCGGCGCCGGACTTCCGGAGGATATTATTCAGCTTGTCGAGAAAACCGACAGGGAAACCGCTAAGGAACTTATGCGGCTTCAGGCTCTTGATTTGCTTATTCCGCGGGGCGGGGCGGGGCTTATTGCATCGGTGGTTGCCGAAGCTAAAGTCCCGGTGATTGAAACCGGCGTCGGGAACTGCCATATCTATGTTGACCAGTCCGCTGACATTGAAATGGCGGTGAGTATTGCTCACAATGCCAAAACCAGCCGCCCGTCCGTATGCAATGCCGCTGAAAGTCTGCTTGTGCATGAAAAGATTGCCGATAAATTCCTTCCGGCAATTGCTGAAGCTTTTAAATCACACGGGGTGGAAATGCGGTGCTGTGAACGCTCTTTGCGTATATTGCCCGGTGCGGTTCCTGCGTCCGAGGACGATTATGCCGCTGAATTTCTTGATTTTGTAATATCTGTTAAAATTGTTGAAGATACTCAGCAGGCTATCGCTCATATTGCCGAATACGGCACGAACCATTCCGAGGCAATTGTTACCAATGACTTGAAAAATGCCGAAAAATTCACAAGCGAAGTCGATGCCGCCGCTGTCTATGTAAATGCTTCCACACGGTTTACCGATGGCGGGGAATTCGGGTGCGGTGCGGAAATCGGTATTGCTACAGGCAAAGCAAGCGTACGCGGCCCTATGGGTCTTAATGAGCTTACTACGGTAAAATATATTGTTAACGGACAGGGACAAATCCGATAAGTCAAAAGCGACGGCACTGCCGCCGCTTTTTTGCTTGGCATTTTTTTGTTTGAATTTATTGGCAGGCAGTCGGCGTTGACGGAGTTTTTTGCTTGGAGTTTTTGGCTTGACATTTTTGCTTTAAATAATAATTTGAAAAGCCTATTGACAAGCTTGGGGGATTGTGATATAATTAACGTATTATTGTATGCGACTTGAAAAATATATAAGCAGGAGGGTTTAAAATGGCAGTTAAAACCAGACCGTTTAACGGTACAAAACAGCAGCATGAACAGCTGATTGCGGCAATTGAGGAGCTTAGAAACGAAAAGGGCGGGCTTATGCCGATTCTGCAAAGGGCTCAGGGTATTTACGGGTATCTGCCCGTTGAGGTGCAGACGGTTATTTCCGATCAGTTACAGGTGCCGCTTGAGGAAATTTACGGCGTTGTTACGTTCTATTCTCAGTTCTCTTTGGAGCCTAAGGGGAAATATAATATTTCCGTATGCCTTGGGACGGCGTGTTATGTTAAGGGTTCGGGCGAACTCTATGATAAACTTAAGGAAAAATTAAATCTGCCTAACGGCGGATGTACTGAAGACGGGAAGTTCTCTCTCGAAGCTTGCCGCTGTGTCGGTGCGTGCGGACTTGCTCCCGTGCTGATGGTTAATGATGATGTGTACGGCAGGCTTACTGCTGCCGACCTTGACGGGATATTGGAAAAATATTCTTAAAGGTTATGGTAATGTGGATTTTTAGCGGTGAATGCAAGCCGCGAATTTAAAATAAGGAGGAATATAATGAAATCTTTGGAAGAATTAAAGGAATTAAGAGATAAAATGCAGCCGGACGATAAAATACGTGTGGTTGTGGGACTTGCTACGTGCGGAATCGCCGCAGGTGCAAAACCTGTTCTCGAAGCTGTTAAGCAGGTGATTGAGGAAAAAAAACTTACTAATGTAAGAGTGTTCCAGACAGGCTGTGTCGGACTTTGCCAGTATGAACCGATTATGGAAGTTATTGAGCCCGGTAAGGATAAGGTTACTTACGTTAAAATGGATGCCGATAAAGCAAGAACTGT
>JAISVP010000204.1 GCA_031271475.1 Oscillospiraceae bacterium
GATTTCACTTTCAAGCGGATGGGTTGCCGTGCAGATTTTAACGCAAGGACCGAAAAACACATTGTCACCGATGTTTACAGGGCATACGTCAAGGATTATACAGTCAAAATTGGCATAAAATCCGTTTCCGGCTTTGATATTGTAACCGTAGTCACAGCGAAATGACGGTTCTATGTAAACGTCCGTGCCGACTGAACCGAAAAGTTCACGGATAAGATCCTGCCGGCGGTCTTGTTCATCTTCGCCTGTCGCATTGTAAAGACGTGTAATGCGGCGGGCATTCTGCCGTTCCGCTGTCAGCTGAGGGTCGCTTGCGAGGTATAATTTACCCGCAAGCATTTTTTCTTTCTCGCTCATTCTATTTTTCCTTCCCGTGAGTGAAGTAAATATCTATTACTTCGCTTGAGCCAAGTAAAAAGCAAGTGAAGAAGTTGGCGGCGGCTGTAAACAGCAATGCCGTTAAATTTGAGGCGAAATTCCCGTCCTTAAGTATTAAAAGATACCCCCCGGCACCTACGTTCGCTATAAAAAGCAGAACAAAAACGAACATCAGAAAGCCTTTAAAACTCTTTGACTTAACAAAAATATCCGCAAACAGCAAAACACTTGCCCCAATTCCCGCAATAAGCATTACATTATATGCGTCCAAAAGTGCCTGCCCGCCGATTGCATCGGGTTTAAATTCCGTATTCCCGGAGTAAAGGTACATTCCGATACATGAGAGAAAACCCAATGCCACCGTTACGAACAGCATTATAAATCCTTTTTTTGCCTTGCGTTCATCCTCTTGGGCACGAAGCATTCTGTTCAGTTTCAGTGTCGCTTCGTCAATGGGTTTATCTTCCTCAGCCTGCTGACTGCGTTTGAGTGCGGCGCGTTTGAGTTCCTCGGTATCTGTATTGGAAAAAACAGGCTTGTATTCCTGAACAGGTGCGGGTTCCTCAAGTAAAGCCGTTACGGCAATGTCGTCCAATGCGGACGACTTCTTTTCGGCGGTATACGCCCCGTCATCCAAAACAGGTGCGGCAATGTCGTCCAATGCGGAAGATTTCTTTTCGGCGGTATATGCCCCGTCATCCAAAACGGGTGCGGCGATATCATCCAATGCGGAAGATTTCTTTTCGGCGGTATACGCCCCGTCATCCAAAACAGGTGCGGCGATATCATCCAATGCGGAAGATTTCTTTTCGGCGGTATACGCCCCGTCATCCAAAACAGGTGCGGCAATGTCATCCAATGCGGACGACTTCTTTTCGGCGGTATACGCCACGTCATCCAAAACAGGCGCGGCAATCCCGTCTAAGGCATTGCTTTTTTTCCCGCCGGTACTGTTGGTACTGTCCAAATCTATTCTCCTTTCCTTATATAAGACTCAACCAATACCCGTAATAAATCATCACGGTCAATTGCGGTCATAAGATTCCGCGCGTTTTTATGCCCGGTTATGTAAGTCGGGTCTTCCGCCAAGATATAACCGACAATCTGGCTTATGGGGTCATACCCTTTTTCGACAAGTGCGTTATAAATCTCAGTCATATCACGCCTGATACTGCTCTCTCTGTCACTTATTACATAAAATTGTGTTTTTCCGTTCATCGTAACCCCCATACATAGTAATTTCGATTGAGAATAGGCTAAGCCTATCCTCATCGACGCACGCGTTTGCGTGCGGGATCCGGGCTTTGCCCAGACCGCAGCCGTTAGAAACGGCTGTAATTTAATACAGCAGTGTGTTTCGCAAGAAACGCACCGAACACGCAGTGTTCGGGCGAACGCCGTTGCTTTGCCGCGGCGTTCAAGAGTATAACAGTGAACAATGCACAGTCACATTGTTCACTGTCAACTGTTAACCGGAACCGCCGCGCCCCTCAGACAGTTCCTAACTGTTCATAGAAAAAGAATCGCATTCAGTACATTCGCAGGATGTCGCCTTTGAAGTGGAACAGCCAACGCTGATGCTGTCTAAAGTACAGCATTTCTCCCCGGGCATATTGTGACGGCACGTGTCCACAGAACATTTTATACTGTCGTTTTTTTCACTCATTTCAGCTTACCTCTTTTTTTTATTTCTCAGGAAACCCCAAGATATCTTATTATCTGCATTCCCGGTAAGCATTATACACATACATTATAACATACAAAAAAAACTTTGTCAATACTGTGACGGACTTTTTTACAAAAAAGAGTTCCCGCACGGGAACTCTTTTCTTACAGTGATTTTTTGACTTTAACTCAGAAATAGCGCGACAGCAGTCCCTGAAAGCCTTTGCCGTGACGTGCTTCATCCTTGCACATCTCATGTACGGTGTCATGTATTGCGTCAAGTCCGAGTTCTTTTGCCCTGACTGCAAGATCTTTCTTGCCCTGTGTTGCGCCGTGTTCCGCCGCCGCACGCATTTCAAGATTCTTTTTGGTTGAATTTTCCAATACTTCGCCCAAAAGTTCGGCAAACTTAGCCGCGTGTTCCGCTTCCTCAAAAGCATACCTTTTGTAAGCTTCCGCAATCTCCGGGAATCCCTCGCGGTCGGCTTGCCGGCTCATGGCAAGATACATTCCGACTTCCGTGCATTCCCCTGTGAAATTCTGCCGTAACCCTTCAAGAATTTCGGCGTCAACGCCCTTTGCGGCACCTACGGTATGCTCATCGGCAAAAACAAGTCCTGTACCGGACTGCTGTGTGAACTTAGACCCCGCCGCACCGCATTGGGGACATTTTTCCGGGGGTGCGTCACCCTCGTGAACATACCCGCAAACCGCACAAATAAATTTTTTCATACCAATTCTCCTCATAAATTCTTCATAATGACCATTATACACCTTCCTGCGCCAAAAGTCAAGCATTATTTACCTTTATTCTTTAGAGCCTGTTCAATATCTTTTGGCAAGTGTCATTTTCAGCGTTAAAATTCCTTGTAAGGCGCAAGCATTACTGCGGAATTTTGCCTAGAAAAGCCAAAAATCTACCAAAAAGCACAATCACAAAAAGATATTGAACAGGCTCTTACATTTTAAGCCGGTATGCGGTGGCGTGTTTTATTTGTGCAAATTGTACAAATAAACATGACTTACAGGTGCGTTTTATGTGCAAGTATACAAATCGTCCGCTTTGCTGTTGACATATGCGGAAACAGCTGTTATAATACAACAAGCAGTATTCTACTTTACTTATACGAAAGTGAGGAATGTTTAAATGAACTTTAAAAAGATTTTTTCCGCGGCACTGGCAGGTGCAATGTCTTTGGCGGTACTGCCCGGATTTTCTGTTGGTGCGGATACAAAACTGACTGTAGTTTCCGCTAAATACGATAATGTTGCTTTCGGTGACGATGCCTCAAATCATGGGGACGGAAATTCCCTGCTTTTACATGCGGGCGACAGTCTTTACCGTCACGGTTCCGACTGTGAAATTACTCTTGCTGTTACGGATATGACAAAGGAACTTGAGCTTGTTTTTGACGCGGCTTTGGAAAGCGCGGTATACGAGGGTGCTGAGTTAACTGAAAACATTACGCAAACGGCAGTAGAAAACGATACCGTTAAGTTCAGTTTGACCGAGGGCACGGGTGCGAATAACGGCGAAACGAATGCGTCCGCACAGAGTTCCAGACTTGTTGTTAAAGGTGCGGACGGTGAAGAGCTTGTTGTCGACATCTTTAAAGCTGTTTTGCTTACGGTTGATTTAGGCGGCGTAATCAGCAAGGACGGCGGCAAGAATATGAAAGACAGTCCGAATGATTTCTGGATTCTTGGTTCACGCGGAAGAGTGGGCGGCAAGGACGGAAAGATGTATTTAATTGCTAATCCGGACGAAGAAGTTCTCGTGGCTTCCGCTGAGAAGATAGTTTACGGCAAGACCGATGTATTGGTTGTGAAAAAAGCATCTGATACCGTTCCGGTTCCGGCAATAGTATCCGGAACGCTTAAGGCAACGTCTTCACCTGCGGAGATTACTTCCATAAAGAATATGCTGCCTGTGGCGGACATATTTTCGGAATTGTCAAAAGCTCTTAAAAAGTAAGTGAAAAGCCCCCCGAAGGGGGCTTTTTTATTTATTAAATAAATGTGTAACCAGTTCAGGCACTATTATGCCTAATGCGGCAATTAAGTAGACGGCGGATGTTATAAAGAACAGTTTTTTCTTCTTTCCTTTCGGAGTTTTAATTCCGATAACAAACAGGATAACTGAAGTTATAAAACCCAATATTGCCGGAACCAGCACAAGCAATCCCGTTACTTTTATCAGTAAACTCGCGAACTCCATAATACCCATTTTTGCAATCAGGAAATTTATTACAGTACGCATCTTTTTATATCCTTTCCAAAAATTTTGGTTTCGCTTTTCGGGGCTTTTGCGGGGGCGGCAGGGGGCGGCAACCCCCCGGTTAAGCTGTTAACTTCCGAATCACCTCGAAAATCCGGTCATCCGTATCCGTTATTGCAAGCGCCTTAGCGTTTTTCCCCATTTCAACAAGCTTTTGCGGATTTTTATAAAACTCTTCGATTTGCTTTATCATCTTTTCGGACGTCACACCGGACTGCTCCATTACAATTGCCGCACCCGCATTCTCCAGAACTGTGGCATTGTGAAACTGATGGTTGCCTGTAGCGATTGGCGAAGGAATTAAAACAGACGCACGTCCTACTGCCTGAAGTTCCGCAAGCGTTGACGCACCCGCACGGCAAATGACTAAATCCGCCGCCGCAAGGCATTTGTCTATATCGTTAATATATTCCGTTATACGCCGGGTATCGGATGTTAACGGAATTTTTGCCTGTGCCATTGCTTCCGGGAATGAATGCTTGCCCATTCCGCCGTATCCGTGGATATGGTTTATATTAAGTCCTTTTCCGGTATGCCATTTTATTACATCCGCCATTACTTCATTTATACATCCCGCGCCAAGACTTCCGCCGAAAGACAGTATGCACATCCCGCCGTTAAACCCGAGGGCGCGTCTTGCTTCCTGTCTGCTTATTACTGAGAGTGCACTTCGTACAGGCAGTCCGGTAATTGCGTAACGGACGTCTTTGCCTAAATGTTTTACTGCCGCATCGGTGGTAAGCATTACCGTACCGACCTCTTTTGACAGCAGTTTTGTAGTCACGCCCGGATATGCGTTCGCTTCATGTATTGCCGTAGGTATGCCCATTTGCGCGGCTTTTCGGATAATCGGGCCGCTTACATAACCGCCTGTTCCGATTGCAATATCCGGCTTGAATTTATTCAGTATCTCTTTTGCCCTCTTTCCGGATACGGCAAGCTGTGACAGGGCTTTTATATTGCGGATAAGATTTTTCGGTGTGGGTTTACGCTGAATTCCGCTGATTTTTAAAAATTCTATGCCGTACCCTGCCTCCGGAATAAGCTGTGCTTCCATTCCCGCAGGATTCCCGACAAAAAGTATTTCCGAATTCGGGATACGTTTTTGCACAATGCCCGCGATACTTAATCCCGGATTAATATGTCCTCCTGTGCCTCCGGCGGCGATTAAAACTTTCATATCCTTAACCTCCCAACTCAGTTGTATTCATTCATTGCCTTAACGGCTTCGCCGGCTGCAATGAGTTCCGCGGCTTTGCAGACATTCGAGCAGGCCTCTTTTAAAGGCGGTATTTCCTCGGATTTAAATGCGGACAGCACCCATGCGACAAGGTCATAATCGGGATGGGGCTTCTGTCCTACCCCGATTTTTATCCGCGGGAATGTATCTTTACCGGCAAGATAGATAATGTTTTTCATTCCGTTATGTCCGCCGTCACTGCCCTTTTGCCGTATGCGGATTTTACCGACAGGCAATGAAATGTCGTCAAACAGCACCAGTACATTTTCGGCAGGAATTTTGTAAAAGTTCATAGCTTCCGTAACTGCCTGACCGCTTAAATTCATCATCGTAAGCGGCTTCATCAAAAGCACCCGGTGCGAACTTATGTCCGTTTCCCCGCAAAACGCCTTAAACCGGCTTTTTTTTATTGCGGTATTATATTGCCCCGCAAGCATATCAATTGCCATAAATCCTGCGTTATGCCTTGTATCACGGTACTTTGCTCCGTCATTGCCCAGTCCCGCTATTATATATGTCACGGGTTTCTGTTCCCGGCGTTCATGACCGATGGAATTGAATATGTCAAAAATGCTCATTGTATATTTCCTTTTTATGCCGTATTTTTAGTCCGTATTTTTAGCCCCTTAGGTGTCAAGCTTTGTTCCCAATTTCTTTTTGGAGTAATCTTCCCGGACGCTTAATGCACCCCGGTCTATCGCAAGCGCATAGTCCGGGATATCTTTAATGATTGTTGTGCCGGCGGCGGTATACAC
>JAISVP010000028.1 GCA_031271475.1 Oscillospiraceae bacterium
TCCATAGAGAACCTGTATCTGCCTTCCGAAGCCGTCAAATGGTCGCAGTACCTGTTGATTCTCTCATACGAGTGTTTCATTTTCGTAATGTCCGCACTGACAGACAGCAGAAGTCCGGAATTAAGCACGGCAGTGTTCCAAACCAAAAACAGTTCGTCTTTGGTATAGCCGCGCACGGATACCTCGTAATTTGTTGTTTCGGCAATTTCTTTTACAGTTGATCCGTCCATATAAGAAACCGCAAACAGATCATAAAAAACAGCCGTTTCATCGTGCTGAGTGTACAGCTTAAGCGTGTATTTAAGAGAACTGTTAAATATAACGGTTTTCAGGTTTGCTGACCACAGGACTGCCGGAGTATTTATGCTGTCTATGAATTTTATACAGTCAGATTTAGTCATACCTTGCCCAAGGAATTTTTGCTAACAATTCCTAACCCTCCATTCAGAATCAACTCCAATAACCCATTATAGCAAATCTTACCCCGGTTGTCAAGAGTTTTATGGTCAAAAAAATATTCCGGAAAGTTCTTGACGTTTTTATACAATGTATGTTATAATAGGAAACAGACCCGGAACCGGATCTGTTTCGGGGGCCGGTTTAAAGCATGGGTCAGAAACGGGAAAATATCCCGGATGTCTGTGCCGCGAAGCCGGGAAGTTTATTTGCGGATTAATATAGTAATTTCGACCTTGAACGGGCTAAGCCCGTTCTCATCGACGCACACATTTGCGTGCGGGTCTGGGCTTTGCCCAGACCGTAGCCGTTAGAGCCTGTTCAATATCTTTTGGCAAGTGTCATTTTTAGCAAAATTTCCGTTTTTCAGCGTTAAAATTCCTTGTAAGGCGCAGGCATTACTGCGGAATTTTGCCTAGAAAATCCAAAAATCTACCAAAAAGCACAATCACAAAAAGATATTGAACAGGCTCTTAGAAACGGCTATGATACAAAATATTGCTGAATTTGACATTTGACAGGAGGTACATAATGTATACAAGAAGAATTTTAGCGGGAATTATGGCTTTTACCGTAGTCGCGGCGGCATTTGCCGCCTGTAAGGAAGATCCGCCGCCAGTGGCGGAAACTACCCCCGTACCCGAAACATCGGCTCCGGCTACATCGGCGACCCCGCCCCCGAATCTGCCGGAACCGTATAAGGAGGCAATGAAATCTTATATTTCCGCCTTTGATTCGGTGCTTGAAAAGCTGAACGTATTGGCTGACGGCGCCCGTTCAATGGAGAAAGGCAAAGAATTTCAGGACTGGGCAAAGGATTACACTCTTACCGAAGACTATATTAAGTCCGCTACTGCCCAGCTTGCAAAAATGCAAATTCCAAAGGAAGCCGCCGATATTCACAGGGATGTTACGGTTGCCACCGCCGCGGTGTATAACGCTATGGCTAAGTTTGAAGAATATGTTAACAATGCCGCAGAGGGTGATGATGCGGATTTTGAAACCGGGCTTGACGCTTTTTTAAAAGATATGAAACTTACGCGGAAGATTTGGAAAGACGCTAAGGACGCAACAGGCTTTGCGCATGAAATTACAAAACCGGCGGCGAATTCGTCCGGCAGTTCCGGCTCGCAGTAGGTTGTCGGGAAATGAAAATAATGCTTGATTTTATTTCTGCTGTGTGGTATAATATACAATGAAAAAATGTGAAACGGAAAGGTGCATATGAGAGGTATATATGAAATTTACTAAAATGCACGGAATAGGGAACGATTATATCTATATCAGCTGCTTTGATGAGGATGTTTCTGAACTGCTTAAGGATATGGAAATATATGCGCCGCGGCTTTGTGACAGGCATGAAGGTATAGGTGCGGACGGGATTGTGCTTATTATGGAATCCGGCAGCGCAGACTTCAGAATGAGAATGTTTAATGCGGACGGCTCGGAAGGCAGAATGTGCGGCAATGCGTCAAGATGTGTCGGGAAGTATGTGTATGAAAAAGGTTTAACTGACAAAACAGTTCTTGCTTTGGAAACCGCTTCCGGGATTAAAACGCTTACGCTGTATCCGGAACACGGTAAAATCCGGACTGTACGTGTGGATATGGGTGGGTTTTCGCTTAAACCGGAAGATGTTCCCGCAAAAACGGCGGACTTAACCGAACTTCCGTATCCGGTTACCTGTGTATCTGTCGGAAATCCTCATGCGGTTGTTTTTATGGACAGTCTTGAGGAACTGGAAAATCTTAACCTTGAGGAAACAGGACCTGTGTTCGAGCACAGTAAAGCGTTTCCGGAAGGAGTCAATACGGAGTTTGTGTATGTAAATGCTCCTGTTCTCGTAGAGGAAAAGGCAGACCGCGGCTTAAAAGCACCGGAAGTCGCCGGAACTGAAATCTTCGGAGAGGAAAAGGCAGACCGCGGCTTAAAAATAGAGGAAAAGGCAGACCGCGGCTTAAAGGTAAGGGTTTGGGAGCGGGGGAGCGGGGAAACTTATGCTTGCGGAACAGGGGCGTGCGCGGCTGTGATTGCGGCAGTGAAAAACGGTTATTTTGCTGATGACGGCGGCTGTGTGCGGACTGTTTTTATTAAGGGCGGCGGAGCTCTTGAGATAAATGTATACGGAAATACGGTTGCTATGACAGGCAGTGCTCAGACGGTATATGACGGGGAGTTCCGGCTGGAAAATTACGGGGATATGGAGCGGTCAGGCTTATGACAAAGATAAATAAAAATTTTTCCAATTTGGGTGAGAATTATCTCTTTGCGGAAATTGCAAGGAGAGTAAATGAGTTTAAGGTTAAAAATCCCGGCAGGGAACTGATACGGCTGGGAATCGGCGATGTTACTTTGCCGCTTGCACCGGTTGTTGTTGAGGCAATGAAAAAGGGATGCGATGAGTTAGGAGTAAAGGAAACTTTTAAGGGATATCCCGATTATGAGGGGTATTTGTTCCTGCGGGAGGCGGTTGCGGGGTATTATAAGCGGTTCGGTGTGAAGATTGGGACTGAGGAAATATTTATTTCGGACGGCGCGAAAAGTGACGCGGGCAATATTGTGGATCTGTTTGCCCCGGACAACAGAGTGCTTGTGACGGATCCTGTGTACCCGGTGTATGTCGATACAAATATATTAAGCGGACGTGAAATTGTTTATGCGGATTCAAATGAAGATAACGGGTTTGCGGCAATGCCCGGACAGACTCCGCCGCCGGATTTAATTTACCTTTGCAGTCCGAACAATCCAACGGGAACCGCTTATACGTTCGGGCAGTTAAAAGCTTGGGTGGATTACGCCCTTGAAAATAAAGCGGTTATTCTCTATGACGCGGCATATGAGGCGTTTATTGAAGATGAGGGGAAATATCCACGGAGTATATTTGCTGTGGACGGGGCAAGGCGGTGTGCGATAGAGTTCGCAAGCCTGTCGAAAACGGCGGGATTTACCGGAACACGGTGCGGATACACGGTTATTCCGCTGGAATTGGAAGCCGATGGGATGAGGTTAAGGGATTTGTGGTACCGAAGACAGTCCACTAAATTTAATGGGGTGTCATATCCGGTTCAGTGTGCGGCAGCGGCGGTTTTCTCCGATGAGGGGCTTTCTCAAATCAGGGAGAATATTGCGTATTATAAAGAAAATGCAGCAATTATTTCCGGAACTGTGAAAAGGCTCGGATGGGAATATACGGGCGGCGTGAATTCTCCGTATATTTGGTTTAAATGTCCCGGCAATACCGGAAGCTGGGAGTTCTTTGACACGCTGTTAAACAGTGCCGGGGTCGTTGGCACTCCCGGTGAAGGGTTCGGGAAAAACGGTAAGGGCTGGTTTAGATTTACGGCTTTCGGCAGCAGGGAAGCAACAGCTTCCGCTATGAATTTACTGGATAATTTGTACCGTTCGGATACGGTACGGCAAAAATAAATGTGAGGTGTGAAAATGAAAGGAAGAAAAATGAAAAAAGCGGCGGCGTTAATCACGGCAGGCGCCGCATTAATAAGTCTTGCGGGATGTACCGTAGGGACAAATACGGCGGTTGCTGTGACGATAGACGGGTATAAAGTAGACGCCGGAGTGTATATTTACGAGTCTTTCAGAACCTTTAACGACGCCTTAAACAGATTAAGCCTGGAAGCCGGAGAGGGTGAGGAAATCGACACGGAAAATATTAAGGAGCTTAAGAAAAAAACTGTTGACGGTAAACCTATGCTTGAATGGATTCAGGATGAAACTACCAGAAGACTTACGCAGCTGGTCGGGATTGAAAGGAAGTTCGGGGAACTGGGACTGGAATTAAGTGCGGAAGAACAGGCGGAAATTGATTACGGTGTAAGCAGTCAGTATGAACCGAATGAGAAAATGTTTAAAGGCAACGGCGTAAGCGAAAAGTCTATGCGGACAGTTCTTGAGAATGCGTACAAAACCGATAAGGTTTTTATGGAGTATTATAAAACAGACGGCGGAATAGAAAATGTCAAAGAGGATGCCGTTAAGGATTTCTATGCTGAAAATAACGCAAGGATTAAGCTTATAGAGATATCTTTGCTTGATAAAGACACATCCGAGCCTCTTGACGATGAAAAAAAAGCGGAAGCAAAGGACAGAGCCACTGATTACTATACAAGGCTTAAATCCGGTGCGGATATGAATGAGCTGATTGAAGAGCATGAGGCCTATGTTGCACAGGCAGAGGAAACCGAACCGGAAGAATCCGGAACTGAAACCTCTTCTGAGGAAACGGCAAGCGGCAGCAATTCGGACACTTCCGGCAGTGCAGGCGAAACAAGTGTTAGCAGTGCGGGAGAAACAAGTGTTAGCAGTGCGGAAGAAACAAGCGTCAGCAGTGCGGGAGAAACAAGCGTCAGCAGTGCGGGCGAGACAAGCGTTAGCAGTGCGGGTGAGACAAGCATTAGCAGTGCGGGTGAAACAGAAAGCGGAAACAGCGATGAAACAACCGCGGAAACTACTCCCGAAACCACTCCGGAAACAACCACAGACCCGTTCACTTATGAAACTGTGGTGCACAGCGCTACTTTAGCGGAGGATGAGAAAGAAATTCCTGACAGCAGATATGTCCCGTCCAAAAAATCCAATGAGGAACTTTTTAAAAGCACAGAGCCAGGGGTGCACCTTATTGAGGAAGAAGACAAAATTTATGTCATTGAGAAAACCGATATAAGAGCACGTATGAAAGAGGACGACCTCTGGACGGAAAGTACCGTGGAATCCACGCTGTATGATATGTATTATCTCGATTTTGAGGAAATGCTTGACGGATGGTGCGTTGATTACACAGTATCACGCAATATGGCGGCGTATAAACGCTATGACCCGTTTAAATTCGATACCAGCGATGCGGCTCCGGTAAATCCGTACTGATGACCGAAGTTCCGGGAGTAAACGGGTATTATCTGTCCGGCGCCGGAATTACTGTATGATTGGAGAAGAAAAAAGATGGAGAATATTTCAGTGAATTCCTTGGGGCATTTGACGTTTTGCGGAATGGATACGCTGTCGGTTGCAAGGGATTTCGGTACTCCGCTGTATGTTATGGATGAGGTTTCCGTGCGGAAAGAATGCCGTAAATTTAAAGACAGTATCACTGAATACTATGACGGAAAGGGTCTTGTTTGCTATGCAAGCAAGGCGCTTTGCTGTGTGTATATGTGCCGTTTGATTGCCGAGGAGGGACTCGGTCTTGACGTATCGTCCGCCGGTGAGATTTATACTGCTTTAAAGGCGGGATTCGACCCTGAAAAAATTGTTTTTCACGGTAATTTTAAGACCGATGCCGAATTGGATTACGCACTTGAAAATAAAATCGGACGGATTGAGGCTGACGGTTTCGGAGAACTCCGGCGGCTTGCTGCGCTTGCCGCCGCAAAAGGCGTTACCGCAAATGTTTTGCTGCGGGTAAAGCCCGGTGTTGACGCGCATACGCATGAGTTTATACAGACAGGTCAGATTGACAGCAAGTTCGGCGTCGCTCTCGAAAACGGCGAGGCATTCGCGGCGGTAAAGGAAGCTCTTTCTTACGGCAGTATCAGTCTGAAATGTTTGGGATGCCATATCGGTTCGCAGATTTTCGAGATTGAGCCGTTTTGTCATACCGCTGAAATTATGCTTGAATTCGCCGCAAAGATTAAGAATGAACTGGGATATGAGGTTCCCGAACTTAATTTGGGCGGCGGGTTCGGCATTAAATATACGCAGGTCGATACGCCCGCAGATACGGCGGAATGTATAAAAGCTGTATCCGCAAGAGTAAAAGCAAAGTGTAAGGAACTGGGTCTGGATGTGCCGTTTATAATGCTTGAACCCGGACGTAAGATTGTCGGGGATAAGGGACTGACTCTGTATACAGTCGGGGAAGTTAAGGAAATTCCGAATGTCAGAACTTATGTCATAGCGGACGGCGGAATGACCGACAACCCCAGATATATGCTGTATCAGGCGGAATATGAGGTAATTAACGCGTCCCGTGCGGACAAGCCCAAAGACAGTACGGTAACCGTTTGCGGACGTACGTGCGAAAGCGGCGATAAAATCGGGGAAGGTCTGAAACTCCAGCAAACAGTTCCGGGTGATATTCTCGCGGTTCTGTCTACGGGTGCTTACAATTATTCTATGTCGTCCAATTACAACCGCATACCTAAACCGGCTGCGGTGTTTATTAAAGATAACCGTATTATTACAGCTGTAAGACGTCAGACTCTTGACGATGTTATCAGTAATGATGTTCTTTAAGATGCGGTTTCTATAACCTTAGAGCCTGTTCAATATCTTTTGGCAAGTGTCATTTTAAGCAAAATTTCCGTTTTTCAGCGTTAAAATTCCTTGTAAGGCGCAAGCATTACTGCGGAATTTTGCCTAGAAAAGCTAAAAATCTACCAAAAAGCACAATCACAAAAAGATATTGAACA
>JAISVP010000088.1 GCA_031271475.1 Oscillospiraceae bacterium
CACCGCTGTTTCCAACGCCGCCGGAAGCAAGACATTATTCTCCTTAAAAAACTCTGCAAGACTGACTTCCATCAAACCTCACCTCCTCCTTCTTATTGTTACCGCGGCAGTTCAGTTCCGTCTTAGAGCATATGCCGCGTTTGCCCGCGGGGGCTCCCCTCTTTTCTGTACCTGTGTATTTCTGAATAGCCGCAACAGTATTGTTACCGCGGCAGTTCAATTCCGTCTTAGAGCATATGCCGCGTTTGCCCGCAGGGGCACCCCGCTGCCGCCGAAGTTTCGGGCTTCGCCCGAAACGGTGACGCAAAGCGTCACCGGGCATAAAATTTCATTTTATGCCCTTCGGCGGCTGGACGGCACCCGACCTAATCGTCCAATCTTCGTATGGCCTTTATCTCATTGATAATTTCCGTAATAACATCTTCATATGCCACTTTCCGCACTACTTCACCGTCCTTAAAAAGGACAGCGGAATCTTTGGCGCCTGCCACTCCCAAGTCTGCCTGCCGTGCTTCTCCGGGGCCGTTTACCGCACACCCCATAACAGCAACCGTTAAATTATCATCGGTATCTTTTAACACCCGTTCCAATGTATCCGCAATTCTTTCTACATCCATATTCGCTCTCCCGCAAGTAGGACAGGAAATTATATTCACGCCCTTGCTAAGTCCCAATGCCGTCAATATAGTTTTCGCCGCTGTTATTTCTTTTAAAGGGTCAGCTGTAAGCGATACGCGAACGGTTTCACCAATGCCGTCAACCAACAGCGACCCGATTCCTATTGCGGATTTAACAGTTCCGGCATACTCCGTTCCGGCTTCAGTAACACCTATATGGAGCGGATATGCTGTCTGCTGTGCCGCTAATCTGTATGCCGCAACCGTATCTTTCACATCGGAAGATTTAAGTGACAGCACTATATTGTCAAATCCGAAATACTCAAGCATTTTCGCTTGATTCAACGCACTTTCAACCAAAGCCCCGGGGGTTGGCTTACCGTATTTAAGAAGTAATTCCCGTCCCAGCGAACCGGCATTTGAACCGACCCTAATAGGGATTCCCGCATTCCAACAAGCCTCCGCAACAGCTTTAACACCTTCGGGAGAACCTATATTTCCGGGATTTATGCGTATTTTATCCGCCCCCGCTTCCACTGCCCTCAACGCTAATTTATAGTCAAAATGAATATCCGCAACTATAGGCACTTTCACAGATTCTTTGAGCTTTTCAAGAACAGCCGCGGACTCCGGCGCAGGGAATGCCACTCTTATAATGTCACATCCGGCTTCTTCAAGTGCCTGAGCCTGTCTGATATTACCGGATATATCCCCGCTTTTGGCATTGAGCATCGACTGGATTAAAATCCGGTCCCCGCCGAATGTCAGATTCCCGACCTTTACTTTCTTTACTTCCCGCATTTTATCACCTCTGTCTGCGTAATTACGGTCGAATACGCACACCGTATTCCCGCAGCCGATTACTTGAATAACTGCCGTATATCGTTAAAAGTAATAACAACCATAAGCAGCAGAAGTGCACCTATCCCGATAAGATGAACCATGCCCTCTTTTTCCGGAGGTATGGGTTTACCGCGAATTCCCTCAACTGTCAGAAATACAAAACGTCCGCCGTCAAGTGCCGGAACAGGTAATAAATTAAAAATACCCAGATTGATAGTAATCATAATCAGAATGTTCAGCACCATCATAAAGTTATCTTTAAAGCTCACTTCAGGCGTAACAGCCTGCCCGATTACGGATGTAATGCCTACGGGTCCGGACATTTCGTTCAGACCGTACTCCCCTCTTAGGAGGTCTATAAGTGAAAACCAGACAATCTGTCCGACAGTTACGGTACGTTTAAATGCCTGTGATACAACCGTTCCGGGATTATTCGGCAATGTTCCCACATAAAAGTCAATGGGACTGTTATTCTCAAATATCTTCGACTGCGTCAGTTCCGCCTGCTTATCATTAAAGGCAATCCTTACATACTCACCGAGTTCCTCATCAAAATAATACAAACGCCTTCTTTTTGAAGTATCAGAGATCAAACCTTCCGGCAGATAAGCGCCTGTTTCCGGCTCATAAGTAAAAAACGGCGCGTACATATCTTTTTCATCGTTCCTGACGTATCTAACACTCTGTTCCGAAGCGAATTCAATGCCGTTGAATTCTATTTTTTCTTTGCCGCGTTTTACGGTAACACTGAATTTTTTAGTTTTCGCGGTAGCTAATTTATACTGTAAGTCGTCCAGCGTAAAAATTGCCATGCCGTTTACATTTACAATTTCGTCACCCGGTCTTAATCCCGCCGCATATGACGGTGAGTTAACATGCGGCTCGTCATATACCGGAACTGTAATTTCCGATGTCATAGCACAGTATACCACATTAAGAACAAGTCCTAACAGAATATTCATTGCCGCACCCGCAACAATCACTATCATTTTTCTGGGTACGGATTTTTTATTAAATGCCCTGCTGCTTTCACTTTGGCTATCTTCTCCGTCCATAGTGCACGAACCACCGAACGGAAGCAGCCGCAAGGAGTACTCCGTTTCACCTTTACCCCATTTGAATATCTTCGGCCCCATTCCTATGGCGAACTTTTCCACCTTAATATCATTCAGCCTTGCGGCAGTGAAATGACCGAGTTCATGCACAGTTATGACCAGTCCGAAAATGAAAACCGTTATTAAAATTGTTATTACCGTCATAATCTCCCTCACAGTCCCAAGCAATTTATACTGCGGAACGTCACAAAATGTTCCATTTTGTGATTGCAAGC
>JAISVP010000157.1 GCA_031271475.1 Oscillospiraceae bacterium
GTCCTCTTATTTGAGCATATGTCTTCCGCGCTTACGCTGTATACATTCGCCACCTGACGTATTACCTTATCCACCGTAATCGGCACTGTCTGGTCGTCCGTAAGGATATCCCTTATTACATTTTGTGCCATTGTAAGTGACGGCGGCGTGCCCGCTAAGTGGTTGAACGCCTTAAGTTTTTTTACCGCGCCTTCGAGCTGTCTGATGTTTGTTTTTAATCTGTTAGCGAAAAACTCGCAGATTTCCCGTGGCAAATCCAACTGGAGCAGTTCCGCTTTTCTTTTTACAATAGCAACGCGCGTTTCAAAATCCGGCAGTGATATATCGGCAATCAGACCGCCTTCGAACCTTGAACGGATTCTGTCCGCAAGCGTAGCGATATCTTTGGGCGGCTTATCGGATGTAAGCACTATCTGTCTGTTTTCGCCGTGGAGCTTGTTAAAAGTGTGGAAGAATTCCTCCTGCGTGGTTTCCCTGCCCGCAATAAACTGGACATCGTCCACAAGAAGAACCTCCGCATTACGGTATTTGCCGTGGAATTCGGATGTGTCCTTTTTAAGTTTTATAGCGTCAATAAGCTCGCTTGAAAAGACCTCTCCGGTAACATATACTATATTAAGCCCGGGATTGCGTCTTCGCATTTCGTATGCGATTGCCGAAAGCAGGTGTGTTTTACCAAGACCGGACGCACCGTAAACGAACAGCGGGTTATACTTTTTTCCCTCCGCAACGCTTACGCAGGCGGCATGGGCGAACTCGTTTGACTTACCCACTATGAACGTATCGAAAGTATGCTCATATTCGGCATTGCCGAATTTTTTTTCGAGTTCGGAATGCATTTTTTCCATTTGCTCATAGCTTAAATCATTTTCAGTATTTTCCATAACATTAAAGTCAATACTGACATCGTTTATACCTAAAATATGCGTGAAGGCATCCTTAAGAAGCCTGTCGTAATTTGCCATTATAGTGGAACGCTGAAATTCCGAGGCAACATTAAAACAGGCACTGCTGCCTTTCATACACACAGGCTCAAGAGAATTTATCCATAAATTCTGAGCTACGGGACTTATCCTTCCGCTTGTTGAACAGTAATTTTTTATCTGCACAAATGTGTCTTGCAACGTATTCAATTTTTCCCTCCTGAAGAATTATATTTCAAATTCATTAATTTTATCAAAGATATTTTAATCCCGGCAACATATTTGCATTCCGTTTCCGGGGTACACTTAATAAAGGTATATATAATGGAGGGTGCTGCCCTTGTCACGGGCAACAGCAGCGGTGCTTGTCACGCCACGCTTGTATTATTATACCCAATAAATAAATTATTAATATCTCCTTACTCATTCCGGGAGCGCCTCAATGACGCACTCACGGTGTGTTATCTCTATTATAACATATTTAATTTATAATTGCAATAGTTTTTAACAATTAATTGTTAACTTTTTAAGCCGCGTTTTTTCTTTACCGTTTCGCCGTTAAGATTTCCGGCGGGGGCTGGTACTATGAGGCTTACCGGGAAAGCCCACGCAGGGGCTGCTTACCGCCCCCGGCAGGTCACACACCCAAAGGATGCGGCAAATGCGGTTGAAAAAGCAATCTGTAAGTTAAATCCTCCGGTGTATGCTGCCAAGTCAACGACTTCCCCGGCAAAGTGAAGTCCGGGAATCAGTTTGGATTCCATCGTCTGCGGATTGATTTCCTTTAGATCAATACCGCCCGCAGTAATTATAGCTTCGTCAATGGGACGGAAGTTTTGGAATGTCATCGGGAATTTCTTTAAAAGATCCCTGAATTGATGACGTTCTTCTTTTGTTATTTCATTAACCTTTTTATTGTGAGGAATTCTACTGAGCCTGACGGTGGTGTGTATAAGCCTTTTGGGAAGAAGTTTGGAAAGTGAATTGCAAAAATCCTTATTCTTATAAGATGAAAAATCTTCAAGAATTCTTTCGTCAAGTTTTTCATCGGTAAGTCCGGGCTTTAAGTCAATATATAACTTTGCGGGGTAATCGGGATTTATATGCACGGACGCGCTTAATACCAAAGGCCCCGAAACGCCGAAATGCGTAAAAACCAGTTCCCCTAAGTCCTCAAATACGGTTTTTTTATTGTTTTCGATATTCTGTTCAACGGATAATTTAACATTTTTAAGAGTAAGTCCCATTAAATCCCGGCAGTACAGTTCCTCTGTTTCAATCGGAACCAAAACCGGTCTGGGCGTGATAATATTGTGAGGAGCCGCAAGCTTATACCCGTCCCCTGTTGAACCCGTATGCGGATATGATTTACCGCCTGTAGCAATGATTACCTTATCGAACGGACCGTAGCTGTTTTTGGGAGTAATCATCATAAAAGGGTCGCGGGTAATCTGTTTGACGCGTTTGGGTATTACTGTAACCTTAAGGCGTTCCAATTCGGCTTCCAGTGCTTCCGCAACATCGCTTGCCTTATCGCTTATCGGGAATACCCG
>JAISVP010000162.1 GCA_031271475.1 Oscillospiraceae bacterium
TAAGCTTCGCACAGTAGCGTCTATGTCGTTAGAAATACCGCTAAAGACAATTTCAGTGGGCTTTTCTGAAAATGCGGCCGCCGTGAGGAGTCTGTGCACATCAGATTTTGAAGCCACAGCCGCGACCGTACCTTTAAGTTTTCCCGGTTGTATTTTTATGTTCATAATATATATTCCTCAATTTTCTCGATTGGAATTTTTTTCAAATACGCCTTGCCGATCTTTTCAATTAAGACAAGGGTAATAGTACCGCCGTCACGTTTCTTATCAGAGAGTGCGGCATTTGCGATTTCACGGGCAGTATAGGGACAATGCGTATCAATTCCGTATTTTGCGAACACCTTATCTAAGTTCACAACCAAATCCTTATCCGCAGATTTAGCAATAAGACGCATTCCCATTGCAACAGCCCTGCCGTGAGTGATTCCGTAGCCGCTGAGTTTCTCAATAGCGTGTCCGAACGTATGCCCGAAATTAAGCAATTGCCGCTGACCTGTGTCGAACTCATCCGCCTGCACTATATCCCGCTTTATTTCAACACATTGCGTAACAACATCTTCAATATCCGTAATCCCCTGCGCAACCGTATCAAACAGCTTTCTGTCTTTAATCATGCCGTACTTTACAGCCTCACAGACACCGTCGGCAAATACTTCCGGAGGCAATGTTTTAAACGTATCGGTATCGCACAAAACCCCGACAGGCTGATGGAAAGCACCTGCTAAATTCTTACCTGCACTTAAATCAACACCTGTTTTACCGCCGACGGAAGAATCAATTGCGGCAAGGAAAGTAGTCGGAAGCTGTATAAAATCCACACCTCTTTGATAGATAGCCGCCGCAAATCCGGTAATATCACCTGTAACACCGCCGCCGAGTGCGGCAAACACATCCCTTCGTGTCAGACCGCACTGTGCGGAATACTCTAAAATATCCGTTACAGTCCCCATATGTTTAGACTGTTCTCCATGTTTAAAAACAAAACGGAACACGTTAAATCCGGCATTTTTTAAAGAATTCACCACGGTTTCACCGTAAATTCCGAAAACAGTATCATCACTGACAAGCATTACAGACTGTGCGTCCGTAAGACCTCTTAAATACTCTCCCGCCGCCGCGAGCAAGTCCGAACCGATTACCGCCGAATACTCATGCGATGCTTTTATGTTTATAGCAGTCATACAACGCCCCTGTCAGTTGCTGATTATTTTCTTGCCCTCAAGTAACAAAAGCTTCAGCCTGTCACTGTCATACCCGGACAAAGCGGAATGATATTCCTTAAGTCTGGCAATTAAATTATCTATTTCACCCAGCAGGTTACTCCTGTTTTCCATAAACAGTTCCGCCCACATATCTTCATTAAGCTTTGCAACACGTGTTAAATCCCTGTAACTGCCTGCGGAAAACCCGGTATGTTTTTTTGCGAACTTAGACTTGGCATACGCACTTGACACAATATGCGCAAGCTGTGAAGTATACGCAATCACTTTATCATGTTCCTGCGGCGATGTCACACTGATTCCGGAAAATCCCAAACGCAGAAAATATTCTTTAACAAATTCCAGTCTGTCCTCACCCTCATAAGGGCAAAGGATCATATTTGCATTCTTAAACAGTTCCGCAAACGAATTCTCATACCCGGAACATTCGATTCCCGCCATAGGATGACCGCCGATAAAATGCACCCCGTGCTGTTTTGCGGCGGATTCCAGCTGTTCGCAAATCTTAGCTTTTACCCCCGCACAGTCCACGGCGACCGCACCGCTTTTGAAATGCCGTACATTGTCCAGAAAGAATTCCGCCGCCGCGCCGGGATACAATGCAATAACAAACAAATCACACTGGGCAAAACTTTCCGTATCGGCGGCAAAATCAACGGCGCCCTCGGCAATTGCCCGCTGCGTCACAGAAGAGTCAATATCAAACCCGTAAACAGTATCATCCGTATTGACCTTTACTGCCTTAGCTAATGACCCGCCAATGAGCCCTAAACCTATTATTGCTATTTTCATAGACTCCTCTTTTTATCAGTCTGTGATAAGTCCGGTAACTTTTTTAACAATGCCGTCAAATTCCTGCGGCGTTACCGACTGCTGTCCGTCACACAAAGCGTGTTCGGGGTCATTATGCACTTCAATCATCAGTCCGTCCGCACCGGCCGCCGCCGCCGCCAGTGACATAGGCTTAACATATCTTGCAACACCGGTAGCATGGCTCGGATCGACTATAACAGGCAAATGCGTAAGCTCTTTTAATACAGGAATACTGGACAAATCAAGAGTATTGCGTGTAGCCGTTTCAAAAGTCCGTATACCTCTTTCGCACAGGATTACGTTATTATTGCCGCCTGCCATAATATATTCGGCGCTCATAAGCCATTCCTGCACAGTATTTGCAAGTCCGCGTTTAAGCAAGACCGGCTTATTCGTTTTACCCAATTCCTTAAGCAATTCAAAATTCTGCATATTTCTCGCGCCGACCTGAACAATATCAACATCATTAAACAGTTCAAGCTGAGACAAATCCATAATTTCGGTAACAATTTTCAGTCCGGTTTCCCGGCGTGCCTCAATAAGCAGTTTTATACCGTCTCCGCCAAGTCCCTGAAAAGCATAAGGAGACGTTCTGGGTTTAAACGCACCGCCGCGTAAAATCTGCGCGCCGGACTGTGCAACAGCCTTAGCAACAGCGAAAATCTGCTCCTGACTCTCCACAGAACACGGCCCTGCCATAAAAACAAACTGCCCGCCGCCGATTTTCACTCCGCCGCCGGCATCAATAACGGAATCCGACGGGTGGAACTTCCGGTTAGCGCTCTTATAAGGCTCTGAAATACGCTTTACGTCTTCCACAAAATGGAGTGCAAGCAACTGCTCAGCACCGACAGCGGAAGTATCCCCGACAAGACCCATAATCGTGGAATTCTCTCCCTCACTCATATGGATACTTAAATGCATTTCATTTTGCAGTCTGGATTTAAGCTGTTCAACATCCGCCTTGCCGGCGTTTTCCTTTAATACTATTATCATGCTGTTCACTCCTTATTTTAGACTGTACAGCCGTTTCTAACGGCTACGGTCTCGGCTTTGCCAGACTCGCACGCAATGCGTGCGCCGATAAGAACGGGCTAAGCCCGTTCTTATCGAAATTATTATAGAACAAACACGATATGCCTGTCGACATACCGTAATTGTCAGTTATCAGTTATCAGTTTCAGTATCAGCGCCATCCTTACATACATCCCGTAAGTTGTCTGCGTAAAGTACAAAGCTCTTGGATCGTCATCGACGTCAACAGTAATCTCGTCCACACGCGGCAGCGGATGCAGTATCGCCAAATCCGATCTTGCCATCTTCAGTTTCTCGGCGGTAAGAACGAATTCCTTTGGGGTACTGCAATCGAAATTCTTATCGTCAATGCGTTCAGCCTGAATACGGGTCATATACAGAACGTCAAGTTCCGGCAAGGCTTCCGCAAGCGTTTGTGCCTGTGAGAACTGAACACCCTTATCCTCAAGCTCATCCCTAAGATTTTCCGGCAAAGCCAGTTCCGGACTTGAAATCAGCACGAACTTGTTATAGTCGTAACAAGCCATTGCCTTGCACAGGGAATGCACCGTTCTGCCGTTCTTTAAGTCGCCGCACACACCTACGGTATAATTATTGAGTCTGCCGCGTTCCTCTTTAAGGGTAAGCAAATCCGCTAAAGTCTGAGTCGGATGCAGATTTGAACCGTCCCCGGCGTTTATAACCGGGCATTCAGATGTCAGCGACGCCTCTTTTGCCGACCCGCTGACATTATGCCTTATTACCAAAACATCACTGTACCCGCTGATAACTTTTGTTGTATCCTTAAGACTTTCACCTTTTGCAACAGAACAGTTTCCGGGGTTGTCAAAACCGACAGTACTGCCGCCAAGCCGCATCATAGCAGCCTGAAACGACATCTGCGTCCTTGTAGACGGCTCATAAAAGAGCGTAGCCAGAACCTTCCCGCTGCACTCATTGTCATACCGCTCCGGATTTTCCATAATTTTGTGTGCAAGTTCAAGGATTTCATTCCAGAACTCGACTGAGTAGTCGTTCAAGTCTATTAAATGTTTATTCATCTGATAATTATTTCCCAATCATCTGAGCCACTTCATCGGCAAGGTTAGACTCCTGTCTTTCAATTCCTTCACCGCGTTCATAGCGAATAAAGTTCTTAACAGTAATTTCCGCACCGATTGCTTTCGCCACGCCGTCAACATATTTCTGCACGGTCAAATCGCCGTCTTTTACATATTCCTGTTCAAGCAGGCAATTCTCGGAGAAGTACTTACCGAGCTTGCCTTCTGCTATTTTATCAAGCACCTGATCGGGTTTGCCCTGCATTTTCGGATCTTCCGCCATTTGTTTCTTTATGATTTCTTTTTCACTTAATATCACGGATTCCGGAACGGATTCCCTGTTCAAATACCCGGGATTAAGCGCGGCAATCTGTAACGCACAGTTCTTTCCGCATTCAAGCAGTTCCGGATTACTCCCGTCAGCATCAGTTTTCAGCTGTACAAGCACGCCGATTTTCCCTTCGCCGTGAACATAAGAAACAAGCGTACCCTCGGCGCGTTCAAAACGTCTTACTTTCATATTTTCCCGTATTTTAAGGAATATATTCTGAAGTGCTTCCTCAACTGTTTCACCGCTGCCGCCGCTGATTTTTGTTTTATTGAGTGTCTCTAAGTCAGCTGGGTTCGCATCAATAACCGTCTGTGCCGCGGCATTTGCGAATCCTGTAAATTCGGGGTTTTTCGCAACAAAATCCGTTTCGCAGTTTATTTCCGCAATAACGCCGGTACTGCCCTGCACGAGTGCGACTACAACACCCTCCGCCGCAGTTCTGCCTGCTTTATTTGTCTGACTTGCAAGACCTTTCTCCCTAAGAATTACCATAGCCTTGTCCATATCACCGTCAG
>JAISVP010000109.1 GCA_031271475.1 Oscillospiraceae bacterium
GAGATGTTTTCAATTCAGAACTGTTATTCATAAACCCCTCCAGCAATCCCTCCGACACCTCTGCGTCACAGCAGATCCAATCGGAAATCCCTACGATACCTCCGCGTCACAGCAGATCCAATCGGAAATCCCCACGACACCTCCGCATCACAGCAGATCCAATCGGAAATATCCGCGTGCAAGCACAGTTATCCCGCCGGGTTATCTTCTGAAAATCTGCATAATTTCCTCAATAGCATCCGTTTCCTCTTCTCTGGGAGGAACTTCCGGAAGCACATACCCTTCCAGACCGTGGTTTACAACGGAAATAATCGCGTCTTCATCCGGAACTTCCTCTGCGGGTTCGGGTTCTTTTTCAGTCACGGACGAGTCAGGTTCCGGGATTCCCGTAGCAATTACGGTAATTTTTATCTCATCCTCTAAATTCTCATCGAAAATCGTACCGAAAATAAGCTCGACATCCTCATCGACTTCCTCGGCAATACGTCTTGTAAGACTGTCGATTTCGGTAGACAGGGTAGTTTCCGCCATTTCAATATTAAGCAGGAGTTTTTTAGCGTCCTTAATCCCTGTTTCAAGCAACGGGTTGTCCAGAATATTATCGACAATTTCCTTTACTTTATCGGTACCCGTACCGCTTGCGAACCCGATATGAGCTATTCCGGAATTACGCATAATCTCCGACACATCCGCAAAGTCAAGATTCACGAATCCGTCCTTTGTAATAAGCTCGGATATGTTTTTGACGCTGTTTTTAAGCACGTCATCGGAAAGGAAAAACGATTCCCTCATAGTGAATTTCGCATTGGCTTCCTTCGGCAGGATATTCTGGTTGGGAATAACAATCAGAGAGTCCGCATATTTCGCAAACTCCTCAATCCCTTTGGAAGCCTGAAGCATTTTCTGTGAGCCTTCAAAATGGAACGGCTTTGTAACGACCCCGACAGTGAGGGCATGTTCTTCCCTTGCGATTTTAGCAACGACAGGAGCCGCGCCCGTACCCGTACCGCCGCCCATTCCGGCAGTAATAAAGACCATATCCGCGCCTTTGATAGCGTTACGGATTTCCTGTTCGTTTTCCTCGGCGGATTCCTTTCCGCGGCTGGGCTGATTGCCGGCGCCTCTTCCGCGTGTAAGCTTTTCGCCAATCGGGATTTTAGTGGGTGCCGTTGAATTTTTCAAAGCTCTGGCGTCTGTATTAACGGATATGTATTCCACACCGGAAACGCCCTCTTTTATCATTCGGTTAAGAGCATTGCCGCCGCCGCCGCCGACACCGACCACGACTATCTTAACATCGTACATATCATTGATGTCGTCTATATCGACCGCTTCAAATTTAATATCTGACTTTACCATCTTCTCTTTTCTCTCCTTCGGTTTATTTCCTCTTCGCTGTTTTCTCATACATATAATATATAATACCACACTTCCGCAATAAAATCAACCCCTTTTTTAAATAAAATTTTTCCCATTTACGCCGCCGTCTGTTCGGCATTCCCGACAAATTCCCCCTGTTTGCGCAAAAGTGCGTCCGGAAAGACATTTCAGACAATATTGTCTGAATCAGCCCTTGACAGGACGTCTGAAATGTGGTATAATGGTAGAAATACCGTAATAAGGAGAATCCGTTATGGCAAGTGAAAACGAATTCCGCAGCGTAAAAAGACAAATGCTGTATCAGCTTATTGACGTTGACGAAAATATATCGGGACGTACGGAAAACATTGCGGATTAATATTAACCGGCAGACTGTTACAGTATTTCGGTCACGAACGGGCAAAGCCCGTCTTCATCGGCGCACGCATTTGCGTGCGGGTCTTGGCAAAGCCCAGACCGCAGCCGTCAGAAACGGCTGTAACCGTAACAGCCCGCCAAAAGGGGAATTATGTATACAGACAATTCAAAAATAATTCTGCGCGATGTCAGCAAAGAAATGAAAACATCGTTTCTGGACTATTCAATGTCCGTAATAGTGTCAAGGGCATTGCCGGATGTAAGGGACGGCTTAAAACCCGTGCACAGAAGAATTCTTTACACCATGTGGGAAGCCGGACTTCTGCCCGACCAGAAACCGCTTAAATGCGCGGCGACAGTCGGTGACGTTTTAGGTAAATACCATCCGCACGGGGACGCGTCCGTTTATGACGCGCTTGTGAGAATGGCACAGACCTTTTCACTGCGTTATCCGTTGGTGGACGGGCACGGCAACTTCGGAAGCGTTGACGGAGACGCTCCGGCGGCATACAGGTATACCGAAGCTAAAATGTCCAAAATCTCATTGGAAATGCTTACGGACATCAATAAAGAAACCATTCCGTATACAACAAACTATGACGACAGACTGAAAGAGCCCGTAGTCCTGCCGTCACGGTTCCCCAATCTGTTAGTTAACGGTTCGACAGGCATTGCCGTGGGTATGGCGACAAATATCCCGCCCCATAACCTTACGGAAGTTATTGACGGCATACGGCTGATTATAGAAAATCCCGATGCAACGCTTGACGAGTTAATGGCACGGGTAAAAGGCCCGGACTTCCCGACAGGGGGCATTATTATGGGCCGCAGCGGAATCCGTGCGGCATACGGCACAGGCAAGGGAAAAATCACGTTAAGGGCAAGGTCAACCGTAGAGGAAATTGACGGCAGGAACTGCATAATCGTGGACGAAATCCCTTATCAGACCAACAAAGCCGAACTCATAAAAGCCATTGCCGAGCAGGTGAAAAACCGGAAAATAGACGGCATACACTTTGTGCGTGACGAATCCGACAAGGGCGGTATGCGCATTGTAATTGAACTTAAACATAACGCAAATACACAAATTGTTCTGAAAAAGCTTTATTCCTATACCGAAATGCAGAAAACCGTTGCCGCCAATATGCTTGCGCTTTGCGGCGGTGTGCCGCGGGTTTTGACGCTGCGGCAAATCCTTGACGAATACCATAAACACCAGATTGACATTATCGTCAACCGCTCACGGTTTGAAATGCGCAAACTGCGTGAGCGGGAAATCATTCTGCAAGGACTTGTTATCGCGGCGGACAATCTTGATGAAGTAATTGAAATCTGCCGGTCATCCGCCGGAAAAGATGAAATCAAACGCCGCCTGTGCGAAAGATTTTTCCTTCAGGAGGTGCAGGCGGAAGCTATTGCCAACATGAGGATGTACCAGCTGTCGGGAATGGAACGCCAGAAAATCCTTGACGAATTGCAGCAGATACAGGAACGTATTTCTTACCTTGAAGAACTGCTTGCAAGCCGGGATAAAATCAACGGGGTAATCCTTGAGGAATTAGCTGAAATACAGCGTAAATACGGGGATAACCGCCGCACAGACATTGAAGATGTCGATGGGGAAGTAGACATTGAGGAACTCATTCCCGTCCGCGAGGATGTTGTCACATTCACCAATATCGGCTATATAAAACGTATGGACGCGGATGAGTATAAAATCCAGAAACGCGGCGGGAAAGGCGTTGCGGGCATGAAACAGCGCGAGGAAGACGCCGTAACCGAAATGTTTACCGCCTCGACCCATGACAACCTGCTGTTCATTACCAGTTTCGGGCTTATGTACAAGCTTAAATGCTATGAAATTCCGGAAGGTTCAAAAGGCTCCAGAGGAACTAATATCATTAATATCTTCCCGCTGTCGGCAGACGAAAAAATCTCCGCAATCATTAATACCGGGGACTTCCAGCAAGGCAAATTCCTGTGTATGGTAACCAAAAACGGTATCATAAAACGTACGGATCTGTCGCTTTACAAAAATTGCCGTAAAGGCGGATTGCGGGCAATTGATCTGCGTGAAGGCGATGAGCTTGCGGGAGTATCGCTTACAGACGGCAGTGCCGAACTTATAATAGTAACCCATATGGGAATGTCAATCCGCATTGCCGAACAGTCAATCCGTGCACTCTCGCGTACCGCATACGGCGTGCGGGCAATCAAACTCTACGAAGGCGATTATGTAGTATGTTCCGCAATTGTTAAAGAGGACGCGGCATTGCTTACGGTTACAGACAGGGGATACGGCAGGCGTACGGCAACGGACAAATACCGGATTCAGGCAAGAGGCGGCTACGGCACCCGGAATTACAAGGTATCACCGGAAAAAGGGTATGTATGCGGCGCAATGTTCGTTACGGGAGAAGAGGATATAATCCTTATCTCCACCGGGGGCGTGGTAATACGTATCCGCTCCGGCGATATTGCGGAATCGGGACGGTATGCGGCAGGAGTGCGTGTAATGCGGCTGACCGGGGATGCAAAGGTCGTAACATTCACAGATACGGAGCATGACGACGAGGCGGAAATCGCCGAAGTGGACGCACCAAACCCGGAAGACCTGACGGAAAATGAACCGGACGACCCGCAGGAAAACGAACCGGAAAACCTGTCTGAAACCGAACAGGCTTAAAAGTTTTTGCTTTCGCTTTTTTCAAAAAGCGAAGCGGGGTTTGGGGCGGCAGCCCCAATA
>JAISVP010000076.1 GCA_031271475.1 Oscillospiraceae bacterium
TTCTTACCCGGGAAATCAGAAAACAATTGTAAAACTCTCAAATTATCTGTATGATGCATCCGGGCATTACAAGCGGATTTTAAGCTATTTTGCCGATTTAAGTACATTTGCATGGGATATAAATGTTTCGGTAAAAAATGAACGTGAGATAGATTTCGCTCTGCTGAAGAAAAAATATGAGGATCTCGGGTTCGCGCTTGATAAAATGAATTTGCCGCATGAACTTGGTAAAATCATGCATACTCTCTTACGTGAAGGCGTGTATTACGGTTACGCATATGAAGACGGAAAGGACTTTTTCTTCGCAAAACTCGATATAAACGCTTGCCGGAGCCGGAATATCGAAGACGGTGTGCACAATGTTGAGGTAAATCTTGGTCATATAAACGAATCCAATCTCGGAACATTTCCTCCGGAGATACGGCAGGTGTGGCGGGATTATATTGAAAATAATGGGAATTTACCGCATAATCTGAACGCAAATGGCGGTATTTGGTATGAGCTTGACAGTAAAAAATCCGTCTGCATCCGAATGGATGAAACCGTTTGTACAGCAGTTCCGCTGTTTATTTATCTTTTTCCGGATATAATGGCGGTTGACGATATTAAGGAACTTGCTAAAAAGCGTGCGGAAATGGAGAATTACCGCATTATTGCCATGAAAATCCCATTGAAAAAGGATGCAAATGAGGTCAATGATTTCGCTGTCGGCAACGATATTGTTCTTGAAAATATCAGCACCGCGGCGGCTGTTACCGACCAAAATATCGCGCTGTTTCCAACTGCTCTCGTACCCGAAGCCATCAATTTCGACCAGAAAACCAATGATTTTAACAATGTCAAAAACAGCATAGACGAACTCAATTCAAATGCGGGAATAAACGGCAACATATTTAACGGCGGGAATTCCGCCAGTCTTATGATTTCAGTGGAAAATGATTCTTCCATTATATACCGCATTCACAGACAGATGGAGCGGTGGATTAACCGCAGAATTAAGCTGTTTTCGTACAACAGTAAAAATTTCCGGTTCAAACTGCATTTTTTACCCATTACTGTCTATAACCGTGAAAAAGTCGTTGACAGATGCTTGAAAATGTGTCAGGCAGGATTGCCATATAAAACCAAACTCGGCGCGGCGTTAGGAATGTCTCCGTGCGAACTGCAAGGTGCGGATTATCTCGAAAATTCCGTACTTAATTTGGGTTCGCGGTGGCGGGTGCTGGGCAGTTCTTTCACGCAGAAATCGGGTGAAGGCGGCAGACCGCCGGTAAATGATGAGGACTTGTCCGAACGCGGCGCGCAGACTCGTGAGGGGGGCTACAATGACGCGGATTTGCGGAATTATTAAAGGAATTATCTGGAATTAAACTCGGAATTACAAACAAATTATAAGGGGGATTACAGGTGCAGGGGTTTATAAAAGTTAAAGACAAAACCGTGTATGAGCACTTGTTAAAGCACGGAATTATGCCGTTTAACGCAAGTGACGGGGTTTATATTTATTCAAAATCCGACAGAATTATGGAATTGCTTAATTCTGAATTCGGGGAAGGGAGCTTCATTATTGACAGAAAATTAGTGTTTGGGGGTGGTAAATATTGATAAAAGGGCGGTGAATATTGATAAAAAGGTAAGTCTTGCCTGCAAATTTGATTTGTCCGCATCACAGGAACTCAATCCGGAATTTACCAAAGTGAAAATATATGTGCTTGCAGCCGGGGAAAACAGAAACGGTTCGGATATTGAAAAGTATGCGGTAAAAAAAGCCTTGTGGAGTATCAAAAATATACCTATTATCGGACTTTTTGATGAAAAGGAAGGCCGTTTTACGAAGCATTCCGCCAACGCCGTTCCTTACGGACTCATACCGGAAAGCACGGAAATTGCGTGGGAAACGGTTACCGATGACGGTGTGGAAACGGATTATCTTGTTTGCACTGGGATTTTATGGTCGGAACTGTACCCGCAAGTGAACAGCTTCCTTGAAAGTGAAAGCGGTTCATCTCCGATGTCTATGGAAATAACTGTAAACGAGTATGAGGAACGTGAGGACGGCGTTATTGAGATAACGGATTTCACTTTTTCCGCATTGACTGTTTTGGGCGTGGAGCCGTGTTTCCGGAATGCGAAAATCGAAGTTTACGGACTTAATTCATTCACGGAACAATTCAGTTTAATGTTGGAAAAGTACAAAAATTACGAAAAGGGGAAAAATGGAATGGGCGTGAAAACAGGGAAACCAATTGGGAAATTCGAACTGACGAACGGTCAGCTTATAGCGAAATTATGTGATATTTTCGCGGAAAAAGAGTATGCGGACGAATGGGGTTACGCATGCGCCAGATATATTTATATAGATTTCAAGGATGACGAAGTCTACTGCTATGACCGGAAGGAAAATTACGCAATTTACGGATTTAATTTCACCGTAAGCGGCAATGATGTCAAGATTGATTTTGAAAGCGGCAGGAAAAAACTGGTTTCATATGTCGATGCTGATGAGGCGGATTCAGGCAGTATTGGCAAATTCAGCCTGTCGGAGCATATAGGAGAGATGGTCAGCCATATTTTGGCGAATACTGACAGTAAAAAGGAGTTTCAAAAAATAAGTGATGCGAACAAAAAACTCAAAGAGGAAAAAGCGGAAATCATGGGGAAATATGAAGCTCTGCATTCGGAAGTCGGGGAATTGCAGAACCTCCGGAAACAGGATTTATTCTCACGGTATGAAAAACTTGTCGGGGATGAAGCGGATTTTGTCGAAATCAAGGGGAAATCGGAAACGCTTACATATTCCGAAACCGAAACGAAACTCGCGTTGTGCTATGCCAATAAAGTCCTTA
>JAISVP010000121.1 GCA_031271475.1 Oscillospiraceae bacterium
AAAGTGTCAGGATTCCTTATCCACCTGTTTAAACGCTTTAAGGTTACCTATTTTATTATGCCGGCTTTTAAGGACATTCTCGACATCTGACAGCGGCATATTCTTTTGGGCACACAGCACTAAAATGTGATAAAGCAAGTCGGCAACTTCATTGGCAAGTTCCGCATTGTCGTCATTCTTCGCGGCAATAATCATTTCCGTACATTCTTCACCGCATTTTTTCAGGATTTTATCCTCGCCCTTTGAGAATAAATATGCTGTATAAGACTTTTCTTCCGGATTGTATTCCATACCTTTACGCTGTAAAACCGTTGCGTTTAATTCATTTAAAATATTCATTTTCCACCTCTTGTTTTTAAAAGTCTATTTTGTTAAAAAAGCAGGAATATGCACCCGTATGACATGCCACGCCGGTTTGCCGTACATTTATAAGCAATGTATCACCGTCACAGTCTGCGTAAATACTGACTACTTCCTGTATATGACCGGATGTTGCACCCTTATTCCATAACTCATTGCGTGAACGGCTCCAAAACCAAGTCTGTTTTGTTTCTATTGTTTTTAACAGACTTTCTTTATTCATATATGCCAGCATCAGTACAGTGTTACTGTCGGTTTCATATACAATTGCCGGTATAAGCTCGGATTTTATAAAATACTTATCTATATCTAACATTAATATTACCCTTTCGTATTAATTCCTGTTTAACATCTTCAACGGTAAGTTCTCCAAAATGGAACAGTGATGCCGCAAGCGCCGCCGATGCGTTTGTTTTAGCAAAAACATCGGTAAAATGGGATAAGTCCCCGCCCCCGCCGCTTGCAATTACCGGGATTGCTGCTTCATTGCAGACCGCACGGAGCATTTCTATATCGAATCCCGCTTTTGTTCCGTCAGCGTCAATTGAGTTAAGGCAGATTTCACCTGCACCGCGTTTTTGTATTTCCCGCACCCACTGTGTAAGTTCAATTCCTGTGTCAATCCGTCCGCCGTTAATGCAGACTGTGAAGTTTCCGGCGTCCGTGCGTTTGGCGTCAATGCCGACTACAACGCATTGAGAACCGAATATGAATGACGCATCGTTTATCAGCTGCGGATTTTTGACAGCTGCCGAATTAACTGATATTTTATCGGCTCCCGCACGAAGTATTTCCCTGAATCCGTTAACGGTGGAAATGCCTCCGCCTACTGTCAGCGGAACAAAAACATTCTTTGCCACTTCACGGACTGTGTCAATGAACAGACTGCGGTCTTCATGCGAGGCTGTAATGTCATAAAAGACCAGTTCATCCGCTCCCTGTTTATTGTACTTTTCGGCATATTCCACAGGATCTCCTATATCTTTTACACCTGCGAAATTAATGCCTTTTACAACTTTACCGTTCCTTACATCAAGGCATGGGATTATTCTTTTTGCTAACATAGACGTATTTCCTTAAACTTGATATTTTTAGCACAGCAGTTTATATAGTAATTTCGCTAAGCGAAGTCCTCATCGACGCACGTATTTGCGTGCGGGTCTGGGATTTGCCGGCGTTAAAACCTAAAATACATGAACGGGTTGTTGGTGTTATTAACCAATAGAACGGAGCTTACCGCAAGCAGTATGACATTGACTGCAATTCTTACAAAACTCCAGAATTTTGAGGAATACTCATATCTTGAATTGCGTTTAAAGAGCTTTAAAACAGGGAAACAGAAAAGTACGGACGCAATCATGAGAAACAGATTGTTGGAGATGTGAATTACCGTTAATTCGTCAATGAACGCATTTCCGTTCAGGAAAATAAGGTTTTTAAAGAAATTGCCGAGTTGTCCGAGATCCTCAAAGCAGAAAATCCCAAACCCAATTACGATTACAGTCTTGTTATAGATATGCCGCCAAATAATGGGAATTTTTTTCATTTTCTTTTTGCCGATTTTTGTTTCAAGCAGAATGAACAGTCCGAAATACAGTCCCCAAAAGATGTAATTCCAACTGGCTCCGTGCCATATTCCTGTGCAGAACCATACAAGGATTAAGTTGAAATACGGTCGGATTTTCCCGAATGTTTCCACATAAAACAGATAATCACGGAAAAATGAACCAAGGGAAATATGCCATCTCTGCCAGAATTCCGTGATGTCTTTGCAGATAAACGGATGGTTGAAGTTCTCGTCAAAATGGAATCCTAAAATCCGCCCGAGTCCTATTGCCATATCTGAATATCCCGAAAAATCAAAGTAAATCTGCAATGCATATGCTATTACGGCATACCATGTTCCAACTACCGTAAGTGTTTTTATATCGCCGTTTATGAACAGCTCATCGACAATAACACTTAAACCGTTGGCTAAAATCACCTTTTTTGCCAGTCCTGTGACAAGTCTTGTCAGTCCCGTGTCAAGGTCTGCCGCGGTGGTCTGACGGGATTTTATTTCTTCCGCAATTACTCCGTAGCGTACTATCGGCCCTGCCACAAGCTGAGGGAACAGTGACACATACATTAGAAAATTCCCGAAAGCCCGCTGAGGTTTTACTTCACCCCAGTAGCAGTCTATATTGTATGAAATAATCTGGAATGTGTAAAAACTGATTCCGATAGGTAACCGTATGTTCGGAACCGGGATATTAACTGAGAACAGGGCGTTGATGTTTTCGGTGAAAAACCCCGTATACTTAAATAAAATCAGCGGAACAAGCGCAAGTACAATCGAAACCGCCAAAATGACTTTTTCGGAAGGCTGCCCTTTGTTTTTGTTAAGCGCCAATGCGCATCGGTAACTGGCAAACGCGCTTGCGATTAAAATCCAAATCCCGACAGGCTCACCCCATGCGTAAAATACCAAAGAGAAAAATAACAAAACGGCATTGCGTCCGGGAACGGATTTTGTGCAAAAATAAATAATCAGACACACAGGTAAGAAAGCATACAGAAAAAATAAAGAAGAAAATACCATATCAGTTCCTCAAAAGTTGTTAATACACAAAAACGTACAGTGAGCCCGCCAAAAGAAAATTCGGTATGTCTTCGGCGGATTAAAACTTCCAGTCTATCTGGGGAATGCCTCGGCTATTTAGGAATTCATTGGTGCGCGAAAAATGTTTGCAGCCGAAAAATCCGTTGTGTGCCGACAGCGGACTTGGGTGTGCGGCTTCAAGTATTAAGTGCTGCGGATTGGTTATGAGCTTGCGTTTTGCTTTTGCGTTATTGCCCCAAAGCAAAAAAACTTTTGGGTAATCCGTCAGCATATTAAGGTGGGAAATAACACTGTCCGTAAGCGTTTCCCAGCCGATACCCCGGTGCGAATTGGCTTGACCGGCAATTACGGTAAGGCAGGTGTTAAGTAAGAATACGCCTTGATTTGCCCATGGCAACAAGCAGCTGTCTGACAAATTACAACCCAAATCGGCAAAAAGTTCACGGGAAATATTTACAAGTGACGGCGGCGGCCTTACACCGCTGATAACCGAAAACGCAAGACCGTGTGCCTGTCCGGGTGCGTGATACGGATCCTGTCCCAAAATCACGGCCTTAACATTTTCCGGGGGTGTAGCCTTAAACGCCGCGTAAATGTTATTGGCGGCGGGATAAATCTTTTTTGTGTTATACTCGTTTATAAGAAATTTCCGTAGTTTTAAGTAGTATTCTTTCCGTGTTTCCCGTGCGAAAAATTCATCCCAAGCGTTATTGAAAACTGTCATTCTTTTTTTCCTGTCATCTGCGCACGCATTCACGTGCGGGTCACGGTATAGCCGTTAGAAACGGCTATACATTTTTAATGTGAATCTCTCTCAATTGCAATTGCGAAACCGTTCCCGGCGCTCCGAGCAGCAGATCCTGTGCGTTGCCGTTCATTGGGAATGCAACCACATCACGGATACTTTCTTCTCCCGCAAGCAGCATAACTATTCGGTCAAGTCCCGGCGCCATGCCTGCGTGAGGCGGCGCGCCGTAATGGAACGCGTTATAGAGTGCGGAGAACTTTGCCTCAATGTCTTCTTTGGTGTATCCTGCAATCTCAAACGCTTTGAGCATTACATCAGGGCGGTGGTTACGTACCGCTCCCGAAGACAGTTCTACCCCGTTGCATACTATGTCGTATTGGTATGCTAAAACATCAAGAGGATTTTTATTCTCAAGTGCGTCCATTTCTCCCTGCGGCATGGAGAACGGGTTGTGTGTGAATTCAACCTTTCCGGTTTCCGCGTTCATGCCGTACATAGGAAAGTCAACAATAAAACAGAACTCGAATCTGTTTTTATCGGTAAGGTTTAACCGTTCTGCCAATTCCGTGCGGATTTGTCCCGCTAAAGCGTCAACGGCTTCCGGTGCGTCCGAGATAAAGAAAAGGGTATCGTCTTCTTTTAAGGAAAGCATTGCGCACAGTTCGGACTGCTGCTGTGTACTTAGGAATTTAACGATAGGCCCTTTCAGTTCCATGCCTTGCGTTATGGAAATATATCCTAATCCTTTCATGCCGATAGATTCCGCAAATTTAAGCATTTTTTCAAAAAATGTTTTTGACATGGACGCACATGACGGTGCGGCAATTCCCCGGACAGGTCTGTTCTTAAACGGCTTAAAATCCACAGAC
>JAISVP010000127.1 GCA_031271475.1 Oscillospiraceae bacterium
TTTGAAAAAGACAACAGTTTGTTCTCTGAATATGAACTCCGTTTCGTTACCAATAAGCCTATTGTCGCTGTGAATTCTTCAGAATAGGAGGGCATATGGTACGCTTAGATTTAAAAAGAATAGACGGAAATACGGTAGGTTCTGACTCATGTGTGAAGTTTTCATTCATTAAGGATTATTACACGCCATACACACTTTTGTCATGCGTATTTATTTTTGACAGCGTTTCCGAACTTCCGGTTTCGGAAGTAATGCTGTATATAGACGGAAAATTCGTGCATCACGGACTGCTTGATACAATGGATTGCAAACGGTGGGGAACGCATTACCAAGTTACCGTTAAGTCAAGAGGTTTTACGTCTTTGTTGCTGCAAAACAATATCGAGCCGGTTGGAATCGTGGAAAATATGTCGCTGGATGCGCTAATGGGCACGCTGTCATTGCCATATGTGACGCATGAATACAATTCTGACGCTAACAATTACATTTTCATAGAGGAAAAGACGATAATTTGGGATGCAATCATCAATTTAGCTTACAAGCTTACCGGGGGATTTCCGTATATAGACGGGACCAATAACGTGAGAATTACGGCAAATCCCGGACCTGTTTCTGTTCTTGTATCTGAAAAACGTGTAATAACACAAGGTTTTTCTCACAACAACACCAAAATGATGAGCCGATATTATATGCAAGATCCTCTGTCTGAACAAGGATACGGGTTTGTATGCGATAATTTTGATGCAACTCTGAGGAATATCAAGCGTGAAAAATACCTGCCTTTGGATCGGAGATTTCTGTATTCTCCTGAAACGGCATTAACTTTCCGCACAGATCGCGATATGAACGGTAATTTTGTGAGATACTGTGAATACATTGGGTATTGCGGAGAGGATTTGATGGATCTTTTAACGGTTGAGAATTATATATCGGAATTAAGGATTACCGGGATCGCGGTTACAGGAAGCGCAGGGACAATAAGAACGGCAGTTAGTGCGATAGAATAACGCCAATATTGTTGCTTGGATATTTAATCATCACACAAAGTGTTCCACGTGGAACACTTTGTGTGATTTGATACGGTATTTAAACGCAAGTGTATCCGGAATGTTCCACGTGGAACAATTCCGGTACACTTGCTGACACTTTATGTGCGGGGGAATCTGCAATTTTAAAATGTTCCACGTGGAACATCAGTAGCTTACCGCCCACAGCACCATAGTATTGGCGGGCTTTCCGCAATTAACACATACCCCCGAGATCTTTTCCTGTTCAAACGGTATGCACCTTGAACCTGTTCCGGTCTTCTCTTTTATTGCATCTTCGCAGGCTTCATCACCGCACCACATTGCCTTTATAAATCCGGATCCGTTTTTGGCTATAATATCATTCATTTCATCAGCGGTAGTGCAGGAATATGTGTGTTTTTCCCTGTTTTCTAACGCTTTTTTGTAAAGGTCGGCTGTTATTTCACCGAGTTTTGACTCAATTACTGCTTCTAAATTGTTGTAATTTAATGTTTCCTTTTCGGTTGTGTGCCTGAAAGCAACCACACATTCGCCTTTTTCAATGTCACGCGGGCCTATTTCAATGCGAATCGGTACGCCTTTCATTTCGTATTCTGCATATTTCCAACCGGGAGAATTGTCACTGTCATCTAATTTCACGCGGAATTTCGAGGATAATTTCGATTTTAATTCATTAGCTTTTTCCAATACGCCGGGTTTATGCTGTGCGACAGGAATGATCACGACTTGTATTGGCGCAATTGCAGGAGGCAAAATCAATCCGTTATCGTCTCCGTGCGTCATGATTATGGCGCCGATTAACCGCGTGGTAACACCCCAAGATGTTTGATGGGGGAATATTCGGCGGTTTTCTTTATCAGTATAATTTATCCCGAAAGCACGGGCAAAACCGTCACCAAAATAATGTGATGTTCCAGCCTGTAACGCCTTGCCGTCGTGCATCAATGCTTCGATTGCATAAGTTGAAACCGCACCGGCAAACTTATCGCTGTCGGTCTTTTTTCCCATAATTACAGGCATTGCAAGGCTTTTCTCGCAAAACTCCGAATATACATTCAAAATGCGCTCGGTTTCTTCAATCGCCTCTTGAGCTGTGGCGTGTATCGTATGTCCCTCTTGCCATAAAAACTCGCGTGAACGCAAGAATGGACGGGTGGTTTTTTCCCATCGTACAACATTCACCCATTGATTGTACAATTTTGGCAAGTCCCTATAAGAATGAATAATGTTTGCATAATGCTCACAAAAAAGCGTCTCAGAAGTTGGCCGCACACATAGACGTTCCTCTAATTTTTCCTGTCCTCCATGCGTAATCCACGCAACTTCGGGAGCAAATCCGGCAACATGGTCTTTTTCTTTTTCAAGCAGTGATTCCGGTATAAACATTGGCATACAAACATTTTCATGTCCTGTTTCCTTGAATATTCCGTCTAAAATTCGTTGTATATTCTCCCAAATTGCATAGCCGTACGGTCTGATCACCATACAGCCCTTTACGCTCGTATATTCAATCAGTTCCGCTTTTTTTACGATATCGGTATACCATTTTGCAAAATCATCGGACATTCTGGTAATTGCCTCGTTTTTCTTCGCATTATTCATACTTATGACTGTTCCTTTCTGCAAAAGGCGTAATATAACCTTTTGTATGACGTCTAAAATTATTAACCGTATCAGCTAAACTGCCATTGCCAATGTTCCACGTGGAACATTTTTAATTGTGAAACGGCAATCGGAATGTTCCACGTGGAACATTTAAATTTGCACAGAGTAGTTCGGGGACTCTTTTGTGATGTATATGTCATGCGGATGGCTTTCTTTCAGCCCGGCACCGGTGATTTGAACAAATGATGCTTTTTCATGTAACTGTTCAATCGTTTCACAGCCGCAATACCCCATACCGGAACGTA
>JAISVP010000062.1 GCA_031271475.1 Oscillospiraceae bacterium
AAATGTCATGCCGGAAATTAATCAGAAAAATCTTGTGCTTGGGGGACAGGCACTGACTACTTACAGCGGAATCGAGATACAGGCGTCTTCTAATTATGAACTGGAAATTACCGGATTAGGCCCGTATGTAGGAGATATTACTTATTCTTTTTATAATTTGGACGGTACTGCAATTTCATTGGAACAGACAGATTTTGGTATTCCTGCCGGAACGTACCGCGAGCAGTCCGAAGCCTGCGTTGTGGAGATTTCGGTGAAATGGGGCAGGGTCGAGAATTACAGACTGTATAAGTATTATTTGAAGTGTAATTTTTAGCGGACTGTGATAAACGCCCGTGTTTTTAGAACATGAGATAAATGTCAGTGCTTTTGCTTTTTCATGTGATGTAAATATGTGCGGAGTTTATCGGGACTGTTTAGTATTATTACGTTGAAAATCAGCCCGGTGGCTTTGCTGTCCGGGACTTTTGTAATCAGTTTATTGCCGTTTTAGGTCGGCAGGAAGGGAAAATTTATGCAAAAACGCACAGTTAATGAATTACGTGAGATGTTCTTGAGTTTTTTTGAATCTAAAGGGCATTTAAGATTAAGCAGCGCACCGTTAGTGCCGTCAGCAGATAAGAGTTTACTTCTGATTAATTCGGGGATGGCGCCGCTTAAGAAATATTTTTTGGGGGATGAAACACCGCCTTCCCGGCGTGTGACGACCTGTCAGAAATGTATCAGAACACCGGATATTGAACGGGTAGGAAAAACATCAAGGCATGGAACATATTTTGAAATGCTCGGGAATTTTTCTTTCGGGGATTACTTTAAGAATGAGGCTGTGGCTTGGGCATGGGAATTTTTTACCGAAGTGCTGGAAATGCCTGAAGAAAGGTTATATGTTTCCGTGTATGAACAGGATGATGAAGCCTATGATATATGGACAAAAACAATAGGTGTTTCACCGTCGCGTATGGTGAGGTTAGGCAAGGAGGATAACTTCTGGGAACACGGCAGCGGTCCCTGCGGGCCGTGTTCTGAAATATATTACGATAGGGGCGAGGTAAACGGATGCGGGAATCCGGACTGTGCTCCCGGATGTGACTGTGACAGATTTGTGGAAGTATGGAATCTTGTATTTACACAGTTTGTTAGTGACGGGGCGGGAAAATATGAACCCATGACGAATCCCAATATAGATACGGGTATGGGTCTTGAGCGGTTAGCGTGTGTAATTCAGGAAGCGGATAACCTCTTTGAGATTGATACGGTGCAGAGCATAATCCGTCATATTTCAGAAATCACAGATGTGAAATATAAGCAAAATGAAAAGAAAGATGTATCACTGCGTGTTATAGCCGACCATATAAGAAGTACGGTTTTTATGATTGGGGACGGGATTATTCCTTCCAATGAAGGACGCGGATATGTTCTGCGCCGTTTGTTAAGGCGTGCGGCAAGGCATGGGAAAATGTTAGGGGTGAAGGATCCGTTCCTGTATCAAGTATGTGAAACTGTAATTGATGAGAATAAAGCCGCATATGATGAGCTGGCGCAAAAACGCGAATATATTACTAAAATTATAAAGGTTGAGGAAGAAAATTTTGCCCGGACGGTTGATAAGGGTATTATGCTGTTGGAGCAGTTGCTGGATGATCTTTTGCAGTCCGGCCGTAAGGAACTCTCCGGTGAGTCAGCTTTTAAACTGAGCGATACCTACGGATTCCCCTTAGATCTGACAGTAGAGATTGCAGGTGAAAGAGGGGTAACGGTTAATGGAACGGAATTTGCCGCATTGGTGGAGAAGCAGAAATCCACTGCAAGGGCTGACCGTATGGCTAAGGCGGGTTCATCTTGGGAAGAGAATAAAAAAACAGTTTTAGACGTTCCGCCTACGGAATTTATCGGATATGACAGTTCTGTCTGTGAAGCACGGGTCTTAGCTGCTGTAAAAGACGGACAGAGTGTAGAAACACTTAGTGCGGGCGATAGCGGAATAATCGTTCTTGACACTACCGTGTTTTACGCAGAAAGCGGCGGTCAGACAGGTGACAGCGGTGAAATCAGCGGTACAGGTGTATTTGCGGTAGATGATACCAACAAAACGGACAGCGGTATTGTAATGCATATAGGTACTGTTACGGACGGTGATGTTAAAGTAGGAGATAAGGTTACGGCGGGAATTGATACCGGAAGGAGAAATGCGGTTAAACGCAATCATACTGCCGCACACTTACTCCATGCGGCATTGCGTGAAATACTTGGGGAGCATGTCCATCAGGCAGGACAGCTTGTCGACAGCGGGCGCTGCAGGTTTGATTTTTCTCATTTTAACGCTATGACAAAAGAGGAAATACAAAAAACTGAACAGTTTGTCAATGCAAAAATTCTTGAAGCAATAGATATAGACGTAAAAGAAATGGAGATTGCACAGGCTAAAGCATTGGGCGCTATGGCTTTGTTCGGTGAAAAATACGGTGATTTAGTGCGTGTTGTAAGTATTGGTAAGTGCTCCTCAGAGCTGTGCGGGGGAACGCATTCGGAAAATACGGCTGTACTTGGGCTGTTTAAGATAATGTCGGAGAGTTCCGTTGCCGCCGGTGTACGCAGAATAGAGGCGGTGACAGGTGAAAAAGTTGTACAGCTGATAGAGGAGTATGAGAAAACTGTATCTTTAGCATCAGAAAT
>JAISVP010000079.1 GCA_031271475.1 Oscillospiraceae bacterium
TGGCTGGCAATCCATTGGGAAACGTCGAATACCGCCATAACAATATCGAACGTGCGTGACAGTAAAAATACCGCGACGCAGGCTTTGAAAATATACTTGAAAAAGATAAAAGTATCGACATCGCGCATATTGTTTTTCTCGGTGATTACTGCCGCTATTGCCGCGGCGATGAGCAGCGTGACCCATGAGGATTTCAGGAACTGAACGCCGAGATATATCAGGAACGCCGAGATGAAAAACATGATAATATAACCGAACAGATGTTTCACTCATTTTCACCTCCTGCTTCTTTGAAATTCCGGGTTTTTGAGGAATCGGGAACGGGATAACCGGGGATTTCAATATCCGACTCGACTTCATTTCCCCATACCGACCATCCGGGATAACGGCGGCGGGCAAAAAGTTCGTGATAAGATCCGGGTGAGCAGCGCTCGGCAATTTTATGAAATTCCTCGGGTTTGTGGCTGTGATTTTGAACAGGGAAAAATCCCCAGTTCATCTGTGCGTTGAACAGCACCGGCGCTTTGCCGCATGTACCGAGCAGCACATGTTCGGTCGCGTTCCTAAGGTAATTTCCGAGTCCCATTCTCGGCTTAATCCACGTAAATACCGACCTCGGCGTGAATCCCCATGCCCTGAGCACTTCATATCCGTATTCAAGAGTTCCGTTTGTAACCCAAAGCCAGCAATGGGCGTTTTCTTTGCATAAGTCCGCGACCGGCATGGCTTTTATTTGTTCCAGAGTCATTAGACTGTAATGATTGACTGCTCCGTAGCTGCCGCCCTGATTGATGTTCCACGGCGGATCGGCTATAATACATCCGTATTTCTTTTGTTCATTTGGCATAATTGTTCTCCTTTCAATGCGTCGGAAACGCGTTTTTCGTTTATAGTAATTTCAATGAAAACAGGCTAATCCCGTCCTCATCGCCGCACGCATTTGCATGCGGGCTCCGGGCTTTGCCCAGACCGCAGCCGTTAGAAACGACTGTGATAACTGTGTCAGTAAAAGCCAAATATCCTTGCAGAGCAAGGCGTATTATGTTTTGATTTGTTACCGACGGGACAAATATTAAAGGCGGAACAGACGCGCGGGGAAAATTAACGGCGGAATAAAACGGGGTGATGTTTTTCTGTGCTGAATATTTTTCGGGAGAGACAGACGGGACGTGAGCCTGTCTTCCGGAATATAGCCGCATTCCGTGCGGATTGTGCCGCTGTGAGAGCTGCAGCGCCCGGAACAGGCGCGAAGTTTACGGTATTATGCAAGAAAAAATGTCTGAAATTCAGGAATAAAAAATCTTTTATAGTAATTTCGATGAGAACAGGCTATGCTCTGATGACTCTAAGAAAAGGATAACATTTTTTAAACTTAAATACTATGTTCTGTTTTTTATATGCTTTTGATATGAAATTGACGCGGAGGTGTTTTATGAGCAAGCTGTGTTACAGTTCTTTTTATAAAATTTTGTATAAGTATCATTGTAACGATTTAGATAACAAAGCGTTTTCCGTTATGCTTCTGAAATCAGCAGAAATAGAACCGTCCCGCAGTTACGCTGAAGACCTTGACGAAGGGGTCCTGAGTAAATTCCGAACCGGAGATATGCAGATATATGAAAGAATACTTTTAGATTATAAAAAATCCGATATTCTCAGCAGGATTAAACCGTATTTCGAAAAAAACGTCACACATTATATTTTATCGGATCAGATATACGACCTGAAAGAAGAACTGAAGAATATTATTGAGGCATATAAAGACGTCAGGTTTGATACAAAATCGAGCGGCTAAAAACCCCTATTTTAGGGGTTTTTAGTATTTTAGTGAGAGGTTAGAGCGGGTTAGAAGCAGTTTTGAGCGCTATTTCAGTTCATTACTGTGCGGTTTAGGGCGCTTGCAGATTTTTCAATTTCCGGCAAGGGTGCATGAGGGTGCATGTTTGTGCGAAAGGTATTGGGGATTTTTGATTTGAGTGCATTATTGTGCGGAATAACCGCATAATGGTGGTTTGCTTTGTCTCTTCGCTGTTTTGGTCTGTGCTGCCGCGCTTTATGAATCGCATTCATCAGACGTATTTTTACCGTTCTTTGGCTTCTTTGTACAGCGCTGACAGTCAAATGTTTTTTCATTATTTTAATGAAAAAAATCTGCTTCATCATAACGGACACAGAAAACAGCTGCTTGAAAAATGCGTTTTGAATACCTGTGATAAACCTGAGGATGAGATTTCTCATACGGGAAAATTCCGGAATATGGCGTCGCTGAGAAAGTACCTCCGTGATAATGCGGAAAATCTGTCAGAGGATGTAATTGACGGCGAAATTCACTGTATGTCTGAAAACAACAAAGGTGAATTACATAAACTTTGTCAGGAACTGATTATTGCCCGCCGAACCTCGGAACTCCTGTTTGACAAAGCTATGCGTGTTCTTGCGGGCGTTCATCAGACTTATTTTTGCCGCGTGTTAGATTCGCTGTATGATGCTGACAACCGCATGTTTAATATTTACTTCAATGATTTATTGTATAAGGACAGCTGCAAAAAGCAATTGCTTGAAAAATACCCGTCGCTCACCGGCGGTGAACAATATGAAAAAGAACCGTCCTGATAAGCAAAACGGTTCTGAAAACCTGTTTATTATTTCCGAATGTTAACTTAATATTATTTACCGTTTTTGCGATTTATTCCGGTAACAAACAGGACATCCTATTCACCTGTTCCGGTTTGCAATCCTTGTCTGCCATTCATGCCCATTTGCGCATATCCACCAAACTTTTCTCCCCGATCCGGCGGTTACATAGTCGGGCGTGAGTTCACC
>JAISVP010000158.1 GCA_031271475.1 Oscillospiraceae bacterium
CTTGTCTTTCAATCTTTTGGTTTTCTCAAATCTTGTCATTTTATCTCCCTCATTTTAGTATATCACCCCCTTGTCAGCTTTGTCAAGTGGTTTAATGATTTAATTTCCGAGGAGGGCTAATATATATGCGGGTCAAGTTCAGACCGTTAGGGCGTTTTTTAGATAGAAAGCAGTGCATTACCGCAAGCAAAACAAAAGCAAGCAAAGTATAATCCGCTAAGTTCCTATAGCGGTTTGTGCCGCTTTCAGTGGCAAGCAAGCGAAGCTTGCTTCTTTTTATAGACACAGTCTATAAAAAGTCAAACCGCTATAAGTCTCCCGATTTGATAAACTAAAAACGCACAAACCCATGCGAATGCCGTCTGATAAATCACCACAAAAAGAGTACCTTTTATGCTTCCGAATTCACGCTTTACCGTGGCGGCAGCGGCAATACACGGTGTATAAAGCAGTGTGAACACAAGGAAACTGAGTGCGGACAGTCCCGTAAACATTGTCTGAATGTCCCCGCCCAAAACAGCAAGGGTACTTATTACCGATTCTTTTGCAATAAATCCTGTAAGCAAAGAGGTAGTTACCCGCCAGTCCGCAAAGCCGAGCGGAACAAATATTCCGCTTATTTTCTGACCTATTCCCGCGAGTATACTTTTCGTGCTGTCTGTTACAATACTAAGTCTGGTATCAAAGGACTGTAAAAACCAGATAACAATGCTTGCTATAAAAATTACAGTGAACGCACGTTGCAGGAAATCCTTTGACTTATCCCACATAAGCCGCAGTATGCTTTTAGCCGAAGGGAATCTGTAATTGGGCAGTTCCAGTACAAAAGGGACAGGTGCACCTTTATAGACGGTACGGCTCATTACAAATGCCGAAATCACACCTAAAATCATTCCCGCCAAATACAGCCCTATCATTACGGCAACTGCATGTTCAGGAAAAAAAACGGCTGTAAACAGTGCATAAATAGGTATTTTTGCCGAACAGCTCATAAAGGGTGTTAAAAGTATTGTCATCTTTTTATCACGTTCGCCTGTAAGCGTACGAGTTGCCATTATCGCCGGAACAGTGCATCCGAAACCTATGAGCATAGGTACGAAACTGCGTCCCGAAAGTCCGATTTTACGTAAGGGTTTGTCCATAATAAAAGCAATTCTTGCCATATATCCGCTGTCTTCCAAAATAGACATGAAAAAGAACAGCGTCACTACAATGGGAATAAACCCTAATACCGCACCGACACCGGTAAAAATACCGTCTATGATTAGGGAATGAATTGCCGGACTTAGACCGTATGCTGTAAAGGCTTTGTCCGCCGCCGTACTAATCAGTTCTATTCCTGTTTCCACAAGTCCCGAAAGAGGCGTGCCGATTACACCGAATGTCAGCCAGAAAACGATAAGCATTATTCCAAAAAATGCCGGGAATGCTAAAAATTTCCCAGTCAAAACCTTGTCAATACGCACACTCCGCCGATACTCGCGGCTTTCCACAGGTTTTGTAACACATCTTGAACACAACTGTCCGATAAAGTTATACCGCATATCAATAATCGCCGCTTCACGGTCGGTGCCCAGTTCCTGTTCCATCTCAAGTGCGGCATGGTCAAGCATATCTTTTTCGTTATCGTCAAGACACAGCTGTTCCGTAACTTTTTGGTCACCCTCAAGTATTTTAGTTGCGGCAAACCGTACCGGAACATCAAATTTAAGCGCATGGTCTTCAATAAGATGAGAAACAGCATGGACGGCACGGTGAACCGCTCCCTTGGGACAGAAATCTATCCGCATTGGTTTTTGACGGTATTTTGCAATATTTACGGCTTGTTCGGTAAGTTCTGACAGCCCGTGTTTCTTCGCCGCTGAAATAGGTACAACAGGGATGCCTAACTGCTTTTTTAATCCGGCCACATCAATAAATCCCTCATTTGCCTGCACCTCATCCATCATATTCAGTGCAAGCACCATAGGTATTTGTAACTCAATAAGCTGCATCGTAAGATAAAGATTGCGTTCGATATTCGTAGCGTCAATAATATTTATAATGCAGTCCGGCTTTTCCTTCAAGAGGAAATCCCGGCTGACTATTTCTTCCCTTGTATAGGAAGTAAGGGAGTAAATTCCCGGCAAGTCCACTACAGATATATTTTTATACCCTATAAGCACACCTGTTTTACGCTCAACTGTAACACCGGGGAAATTCCCGACATGCTGGTTAGAGCCTGTAAACTGATTAAACAGGGTAGTCTTTCCGCAGTTTTGATTGCCTGCAAGTGCAAAAGTCATTTCATCGCCTTTCTGTGATAACTTAAGTAGCATAACTTTTTATTTTATCCGTTTTCAAAGCCTTTGTCGCCCAAAAAGACGGTATCCCATCGGCGATACTATCCGGTTCATTGCTGAAATCCTCATATGCGTCGGTGATAACAAAGCCCGCTTTCAACTGACCGCCAATTTGCTCGTCAAAAGTGTGGCTGAATTGTACCGTACCGTCTTCACTTAACAAGTTCTCCATTTGTTCGGGATTTTTTATCGGGTTGTAAGGCAATTTATTTGCAATCACAAGCGGACGGACAGTGAAATCCCTGACGATAAAGTTAAACCCATTATCCATACCCGCAAGCAATATACCTCCGTTTCGCAGTACGCGGTAACATTCGTCCCATACATGGTAAACATCCTCAATATAGCTATTCGATACCGGATGAAAAATAATATCAAAACTGTTATTGTCAAACGGCAGTCGCTTTGTCATATCGGCTTTCACGGTATTAACGGCATAATTCTCCCGTTCTGCTACAAGACTTTCGCTTTCAAGCTGCTTATCAGAATAATCCAAAACCGTGCAATCCGCTCCGAGAGCGGAAAATATAGGCATTTGCTGTCCGCCGCCGCTGGCAAGACCAAGCAGACGGACGCCGTCAAGCCGTCCGTCTTTCAAAAACGGAGAGAACCATTCCTTCGGAACGGACTTCACCGGCGTGAGGATTACATCCCATGTT
>JAISVP010000168.1 GCA_031271475.1 Oscillospiraceae bacterium
ACTAATTCCATTTCCTTTTCTGTCAAGATGTTTTTTGATGTTCTCATTGTTCTTTACCTCCATTTTTTATTATGGAGAGTATTGTCGTTTACACGGGCTCTTATTCAGTCTCTTGAACAATAATTTTACCGTTTGAATATCCAGCAATTACGTTCAGTTTTTTAGTACCTTTTCCTTTGACAACGGCAGGAATTTTTGCACCGCGTTTTGCACGTCCGCGAGTGCATCGCATTTGTATCTGAACACCGCTCTCATCGACATAAACAAGGTTTGTTCCAGACGGAAGTTCCTCTAATTTCCTGTCAAATTCCATGCGTTCTTTTTCATCGCGTTCCTCATAAACAGATTCTTTTTAAGCGTAATTTTCTCACGCTTTAATGCATAAAATGCACCCGTTACCGAGCCTCCAAATTCTTTGGCTACATCTTTGAGAAGAGCGTCTGAATTTCTTTTGATATAGATATTTAATTTCTCAGAATCGAAAATTTTGGCTGTCCTGTTTAGCAGTTTTTTATCCAAATCCTCTGTTTCCGAAAGTTTCCGCAACCAATCCTTTATTGCAGTTTTTCCTACCTTGAAAATCCTGCCCGTTTCTTCATGCGTATGTCCTTCTTTTATGAATCCCTATTACTCGAATTCTTAAATCTTTACTATATCCCATTTCTATTTTATACCATGTTTCTTGTCAATTGAAAGTAGTACACTACTCCATGTCAGGCAAATCTATCACGCAATCGGGAATATTGTCAATAATATCCTGCAAGCACTTTGCTTTTTCGAGCATTCTCATTGTTTCCTTATGAGGATTTGCGTAGATACCCGGATAAAAATATTCATCATATCTGACACGCGGCGGATATGCCAAAATCGGCTCATCAAGCGAAAATTGTGCATTTACGTCCTCTTTGTTGCCTCTTGCGTCAAGTTTAATCCAATGACCGCAAAGCCAGACTGCATTAAATGCGTGAACACAATATCCAAAACTTTCATCGTCTGCAAGTGTGATGTGTTCGAAGCAAAAGCCAGTAGGAATATTTTGTGAACGCAAAAATGCCGCAAGTAAATTAGCTTTTGCATGGCATATTCCTGTTTTGTGGAGTAAGGCATCGGAAGCTTTTGCGGTGATAATTTTAGCATTACAATCAAAGGAATGAGGGATTTCATCACGGACAAATTCATATGCAATACGTGCTTTTTCCACATCATCGGCGACCCTGCTCAAAAGTTCAGCCACCTTCAACTGTATAATTTTTGAACTGAAATCAATGTATTTATTTTCAGACAAAAAAACTGCCCAATTATTCATTTTAATCATTCCATATCCCGTTCGTTTGCCGTGCTTCATTAGGGTGCCTCAATACCTTATTTGCGGATTAATATATACTTGCAGCTGCATTCAAAGTTTCATCAGCAACAATACCGGATTTGAAGTTATAGTATCCCTGACAGGCAATCATTGCCGCATTATCACCGCAAAGATTCGGCGGCGGCATAAACAGTTCCAAACTGTAATCATTTGCCATTTTTCCAAAGGCATTTCGTATGCCGCTGTTTGCCGCCACACCGCCAGAAAGCACGAGTCTTTTATGCCCTGTTTTACGGATCGCAAGACTCATCTTTTCCACTAAAATCTCGCAAATTGTTCGTTGCAAAGAAGCAGCAATATCGGCTTTATTTATGGGTTCATTCTTTTGATTCAGATTATGCACAGTGTTAATCACCGCAGTTTTTAACCCTGAAAAACTGAAATCAAATTCATTTGTGCTGACTTTGGGTTTAGGGAATTTATAAGCATACGGATTCCCTTGTTTTGCAAGTGAATCAACATGAACACCGCCTGGATACGGAAGTCCTATAAGTCTGGCTGATTTGTCAAAACATTCTCCAACCGCATCATCACGGGTACTGCCTATAACAGTTAAGGGATAACTACTGTTTTCACATTCCGTATTTTTTTCTTTTATACTGTAAGGTGTATAAGAATTAACTTCCATAATTTGGGTATGTCCGCCGCTAATTACAAGAGCCAAAAACGGGGGTTTCAGTTGCCCGGTATTATCTGCCAGATAATTGGCGGCTATGTGTCCGGCTATATGGTTTACCGGAATAAGCGGTTTATTAAGAGCAATGCTCAGTCCTTTTGCAAAACTTACCCCGACTAACAGTGCACCTATAAGTCCCGGTGTATAAGTGACGGCAATCGCATCTGACTGTTCGAGAGTAATATCTGCTTCACTCAGTGCCTGCTCAAGCAAATCCAAAATAACTTCACAATGCAATCTTGAAGCTATCTCCGGCACTACTCCTCCGAAAGCCGAATGTGTTTTTGTTTGTGATGCTGTAATATTGGAAAGTACCGTTTTCCCGTCTTCAACAATACTTACAGATGTTTCATCACAAGAGGTTTCAATTCCGATTATAAACATACATTCTCCTTAAAAACACTGTCTTTTTTCATTAAGACAGCATCTTCCATAGGTTTTCTATAATAGTCTTTCCTTATTCGTACAAAATGAAAACCCAACTGTGTATAGAGATTAATTGCCGGAATATTTCCAGTCCGTACTTCAAGAAAGTATTCCATATCCATATCAAGCCTGTTTTCAAGTTCATTAAAAAGTGCTTTTGCAATTCCCTTACGGCGATGAGTTTCAGAGACTGCAATATTGTCGATATCACACATCCCTGCCACCGCAAACGCCATTAAATAACCTAAAACCGAACCGTTTTTAGCAACGGCTACAGAGTCTGAATATTCTTCTGTTTGTACCGCAGTTAGTATAATTGCACGTTTTTCTGCAAAATAAAATCTCATCATATTTTCAGACCATGAGTCCGGAAACACTTCTCGTTCAATCTGTAAAATTTGCGGTAAATGTTCGGGTGCGGCAGTAATAATTTTGAATTCGCAATCTGACATTTCCATACTATCCCTTTGCCTCATACCAACTTTCTCCGATATTAACACTGACCTCCAACGGCACACGGAGCCGTGCGGCATTTTCCATTTCCTGTTTAAGGATTTTGGCAGCATATTCCGCACATGATTTGTCCGCTTCAACGATCAGTTCATCATGGATTTGCAATACAAGTCTTGCGTCCGTATTTTCATTTTTCAACCTATTACATACTTTAACCATTGCAATTTT
>JAISVP010000022.1 GCA_031271475.1 Oscillospiraceae bacterium
TCAATAAGTCTTACACTCATCCGTGAAGTTTCCCCAAGGGCAATTTCCACAGCTTCTTCGGGGATAAACTTAGGCTCGGTAGTCATAATAGTCTTACCGGCCGCTGATTGAGGCAGCTCATCAATTGCACGCTCACGTCTGTAATCCCCTTCAATATTTGGAATTACAAGAGTTTCCATAAAACGTTTTATAAATGTGGATTTCCCGGTACGCACAGGACCGACCACGCCGATGTATATATCTCCGTCCGTACGCCGCACAATATCGCGGTAAATATCTTTTGTCATCTAAAGCCTCCTATAGATTTTTCCCCTGCGGGGGAGTGGGTTGCCCGGGATCATCCGGTTAGTTTGTGCTGCCTTTAAGGCGATGATACTAATCCGCAAATAATCTCCCTGACTTCGCGGCTTTGCCGCGAAGTCAGTTTATTTGCCAGAAGTACTCTGTTTCCCGTCAGCCTGCGGCTGACAGCCGAAACAGACGGTGAATATTAAACGCAAGACTTTGTTTGCGGTTTAATATTTAATTTCGCAAGAGGTGTGCTGTACAGTAATTTCGATCGGGAACGGGCTAAGCCCGTTCTCATCGACGCACTCATTTGCGTGCGAGTCTCGGCTTTGCCGAGACCGTAGCCGTTAGAAACGGCTGTAATAATTGCCCATTTATTAATTTAATATTGGTATAATTAACATTCCTTCACGCGGCTGAGGAGTTTCCAAATCATTTTCTTCCATAATGGCTTCCACACCGGAACTGTATTTTTTTGCAATTTCCCATAAGTCCTCATCTTTATTGGCAAAGTATAATTTTAATGCGAAATCCTCCTGTTCGACTTTCATGGCATTTTCATCGACAGTCAGGTCGGTTATGACATTAGTAGCCGCACAGGTATACAAATTCCCGTCAATTTTCAAATCTGCTTTAAGGGATATATTCGTAGGTGACGTTAAAGTATATGAACAGGCAGTAACACTTATGGCGGGTTCGGCCACAGAATTTTCCGCTGCTTCCGGAAGATCGTAAGTACATTCAAAAGCTTCATCCTTTTCAAGAATTACCGGCATACCGTCTGAATTTCTCACAACAGCCTGATATTTCACCATACCGGACACACCTAATTTTTGTTCAGCGGCATTAACGGTGGAATTGACATTGAAAACTTCAGCAAAAGCATCATAAATACAGTCAATTTCAGATTCCGTATAATCAATAGATGTTTTAGCCTGACAGTTAAAGTCAAGGGTAATAGGAATTTGCTCAATACGCATAGGTGCGGCCGTATAATCACATTCATAAGTAGTAGAGTATGCGTCCTCAACAATTTCGGCAGTACCTTCTTTTAGTGCAGTAACGCTTGCGGCAACGGTTATCTCACAGTTGATTTCATTTGCCAAAGTATCTGTACCGGGCGTGCATTTAACATCACAGTCACAAACGTCAAGGGTAATGCCGCAGAAATAGTCTTCCGCAATACCTTCCATATCAATAATTTGACTGAAAGGAAAGGTAAACCCGACGGATTCCAGACTCCCGCTTTTGTCTTTCTCACATGCATACAGAACATTAACCGCCGCATCTCCTTTTACAACCAATTTGTTAGCTATTATTTTTTTATCAGTCTGGTTAATTATTGCGGTAGTTTTTATAATATTCAGAACTTCGGGACTTGCGGCAGGCAGCTGTGCGGAATCCTCAATAACAAACTGTTTAAATGCAGTAATTTTATTGGAGGCATACCGTATGGAATGCTTTTTTAACTGTACATTCATACCGAATGCGTCACTGAGGACTTCTTTTTTCTGTTCGGCACAGATTTTGGCTTTTACAGTAACAGCCCCTCTTATATCAAGCCGTCTCTGATTTACTACCCTGCAATTTACATAATCTGCTTTCGGACTTAAGTTCACAACCAAACTGTCATAAATCTTGCTTAACTCAATAGATTTTGAATAGGTCAATTTTTGTGTCACACATTGCAAAGTGTTACTGTTTTCTCCGCAATACAGAATTCTCAGCTGAACCGAAATGTCATAATTAATTCTGTCACCGCTTACCGAATGTGAAATTATTTTAGGACTCATTTCACATTTTACAAGTTTGAATACCTCTGGATAATAGTCCGGCAGTATGTAATCAAGTTCCACACTCTGTTCACCGGCTCCGTCATAAACTGTTTCACGCACTGAAACAATTTCTTTATTGAATTTTAAGTCCATATATCCCTCCCATTTTTGTGTTAACAAATGACAGCTGCAGCAATTTCTCCTCCCGAACAGACCGTAACCGGATAATACCGTCATATTTTCAATACTGTAACCCGTATGTCCTCTGCCGTTTTAGATATAGCAGAATTTTCGAATGAGTTTTTTTAAACTGCTAACTGTTCACTGCTTACGATTAACTGTAACTATTCTATGCAGGCGGGTGGGACAATATTACACTTGTACCTATCGTAACCGGCTGTGAATAAAAAAAGCAATCCTTGCAGGATTGCTTTTTATAGCCGTTTATAACGGCTGCGGTCTCGGCAAAGCCGAGACCCGCACGCATTTGCGCGCGTCGATGAGGACTTCGCTTAGCCCGTTCGGGGTTGAAATTACTGTAAAAGACTATTTAACCTCAACAGTAGCACCGCTGGCTTCAACTTTTGCTTTAAGCTCATCGGCTTCCTCTTTAGAAACGCCCTCTTTAAGCGGCTTCGGACAACTTTCAACGAATTCCTTAGCTTCTTTAAGACCCAGACCCATAACGTCTTTAATAACTTTAATAACATTCATCTTAGACTCACCGAATGACATTAAGACTACATCAAACTCGGTTTTTTCTTCA